>CAMDOA010000002.1 GCA_945903305.1 Chitinophaga pinensis | reverse complement strand
GAAACTGATAACGGATATAATTATTGGGAAGATTTGAAGATTTAATACTTCTTTCTTTTCTCTTTCAATTTTTTTCCTTCGTATTCTGCGAGTACGAATTGCAGCCATTCAAATATCTGTTCTTCTTTTTCGGTATATAAATCTGCTTTTATAAAAAATTCTTTTATGGAGCTCCGCTCCTGTTCGGTTATTTTTTTGTCTTTCAGTTTTTGGTTATTCAGAAATTTTAACTGAGCGAGTTTGAACAGATTTGCTTTTGTACTCTTCCATCCATTGCATGATTTTTCTTCATCGAGTGAAACAAAAGTTCCGTCTTTTTCTTTGCGCGCTACTTCAGCAATTAGTTGATTGCAGATTTTAACAATCTTTTTTTCAAGCGGGGATAATTGTTTTTCTGATTCTTCCATGAATGAAACAAAAATACTTCATGAACAATATTTCTTATAAATTAAAAAAGAAATTGATGCAGGTATTTTCAGGTTTCAGATTTTGAAGTGCAAAACTTTTGAGCTGATTATTTTAAACAGGCTTGTTTGAAAATTTATCTGAAAGCAATTTTATTTCATTTAACTTTATACAATTAAATTAATAGTATGAGAGTGCATTCGTTCAAAGAAAAATTAGCCGCCTACACAGCAATGAGTGCAGCATTTCTTGCTGCAAGTCATGAGAATGCAGATGCACAGATTAAGTACACAGATATAATTCCTGATTTAATTATTGATAATTCTTTTTTCAATCTGGATTTGAATAATGATGGAATTGCTGATTTTAAATTTTATCATGCAAACGGGTTTGCTAACAACCAAAATTCCTGTAGTGCTTGTGATTTTATTGGGACAGAATGGGCCACCGCAGAAATTTTTATGTTAGGACAAAACGAAGTGTTAATTGACACCTCTTTTAACAATTATATGTTGCCTGTTAGCAGCGGTACCGTAATAGGTCAGAGTAATCAATTTGATAATGGAAATCAACCTGGAAACGGTTCATTTCTAAATATTATCGATTGGTCTGGTTATGGATATTGTGCCGGACCTTCGGGTTCAATGAGTTGGGGAGGTGGTGTAATGTGGCAAAACGACGAAAAATATTTAGGCTTGAAATTTAAAATGGGAACAACAAATTATTATGGCTGGGTGCGGTTAGAATTAGGAAACGATAATAAAATTATTTTAAAAGATTATGCATGTAACTCAATTCCGGATTCATCAATAGTCGCAGGTGATAATGGTGGTGGTTGCACGATAACTAATTTATCAAATTCTCCTTCAGGTCAATTCTGGATGTGCAATAGTTCTGCTAATGATACACTATTCAATTCTGCGGGCTTAAATGTTCAATGGATGAAAAATGGAATTTGGCAGTCAGGTGCAACAGATTCAATTTTTACTTTTTATCAGGCAGGTACTTATCAGGCTTTAGTAACTGATACTTTTTGTACCGTTTTATTAAGTGCTGTTGAAGCAAAGGAACCGGAAATAAATATTAGTCATGTTTGTTTGGCCAATGATTGTGAGGATTGGGGAGTTGTATATGCAAGCGGTAATACCAATCCGAATACATACACCTATTTATGGGATAACGGTGAAACATCTCAATATGCAAATAATTTATTGCCCGGCACACAGCAGGTGATTGTTACAACTGCCATATGCCAGGTTTCAGATTCCATTTCATTTGTCGTTAATAATAATGCTATCAATATTTCTGAAACACATATTGATTCTTTATGCATATACAATGGAAGCATTGATATTTCAATTAACAGTGGAACTCCACCTTTCAATTATAGCTGGAGCTCAGGGGAAACATCTCAAGATTTGTATAATTTATCAAACGGAGTTTATCATGTTACAGTAAACGATGCAAGTGGATGTACAAGCTCAATAACTGTTGCAATTTATAATATTCCATTTCCGGCAATCTCTGCTTTTCAAAATTTAAATATTCTTTTTTGTAACCCATCAGGTCCATATAATTATGCATGGTTTGATTCTTCCGGAAATTTACTTGCAGATTCAACGATCAATTATTTCATTCCTGTTCAATCAGGAAATTATTCAGTTCAAATGAGCGATTCAACATGTTCCCAAACAGATTCAATTTATTTTAATGCCTGTTATTATTTAAATCCCTTTCTCTCTATTTCAAATTATGGAATTGGATGTAATGTAGATTCAGCAATCATTAATGCTCAGTCTTATCCAAATGTGATTTACAATTGGTATAACGATAATGGCCTGATTATTTCCAATGCACTTGATTCTTTAATTATTTATTCCTCCGGAAATTATTGGGTGGTTTTTAACGACACCTTGATAAATTGTAATCAACCTTCATTTATTACTAGTGTAAATAATGCTGCTTTTCCATCAGTAACTATTGATTTTTTAGGCAATCATCTTTATGCAAATGGAAATACTAGTTATCAATGGTATTTAAATGGCATTCCCATTTCCGGTGCAACGAATCAGAGCTATGTGCCTTTGATTTCTGGAAATTATTCTGTTGAAGTTTTTAATATTTATGGATGTTCCACAACTTCATCAGAATATTATTTTCAAATGGTATCAGTTAATCCAATTGATGATGTTTCAGCAATTCAATTACTCATCGATCCGAAATTTCTGCAAATCATTTTCTCAAATGAAAAATTTATCGGTACACAATTGCAACTTTATAATTCGACCGGTCAGTTGGTGAATGAAATGGTTGCAACACAAAAAACAGAAAGCATACTTATTGAAAAACTTGCAAAAGGAATTTATATTCTCACAGTCAGAAACGGAAACGCAATTAAGAATTACAAGATTGCGATTTTGTAACTCACTACTTCAATATCCTTCGACAACACTTCGATAAACTCTGTGTGATATTGCTCAGTATGACATTTATAGCATTGTCATTCTGAGCCTGTCGAAGAACCGAATTTACATTTTCACAAACCGTTTCTTCCCAATCATCAATCCGGCTTTTGAATAAATAGTTAATTGATAAACTCCTGGTGAAAGTGATTGAATGGAAAGGGACGAGGGCGAAGGACGAGGGGAAAGTGTTTGAGAAATTATTTTTTTTCCTTCGACATTAATAATTTCAACTTGGTGAAAGTCGGAATTATTTGTTTGAATAAATAATACATCACTTGCCGGATTGGGATAAACACGAATGCTGCTATTGGCAATTGACAATTCACCATTCACAATATTCAGATTCAAAGTATCGGTGAAAGTATTGGAACATCCATTGGTTCCATAAACTGTTAGAGTCACTACTGATGGAGAATCGGGCAGTACTGCGGTTGGATTTATTTGACCGGAAATATTTCCGTTGCCAAAATCCCAGATATAAAAAGTGGCTGTACTGTTGTTTGGAGTGAATGAATAAGCATTGTTGCCCAATGAAAGTGTTGTGAATGATGCATCGGGAAGAGGAAGTATGGTGGCATTGAAATTATCAGTTGATGCCGGACAACCATAAATGCTTGAAACAGTAACTGCATACAATCCTGTGTTTGTTATTGATAGGGCATTGGTGGTTTCGCCGGTGTTCCATAAATAATTAAACATCCAGTAACCACCTTGTGTGGCATTTACAATGGCACCATCGCACACCTGAATATCGGCAAGGTTTAATGCAGTGCTGACGAAATCGGAATCGGGAAGGGCAGTATCAATCCATAAATTCCGGTCGAGAATAAAATCTTTTAACTCATTAACAGGCACATTGAAATCAGTTATTCCTGATTGCGGCCAGCGCAAAAAATTTCGGGTGGCGGCATCGTGAATGTAGTTGTGTATGGAATCGATATAAGTATAAAATGCACCGGTGCTGAGTGTGGTTTGGCGCAATGAATGCCAGCGGCAGTAAAGCTTGCGTTCGAAAACAGAATCTTGCCGGAACTGACTCCACCAGAACGGAAACGGCCAGTTGGGGTGTGTGATTTCATTGACCCATCCGGTTTGTGTTCCATTAGCAAATGCGCGGTCGTAGTCCCACGGCGGACCAATGTGCAGTTTATTTCCGTCGGTAATTTTTTCTTTATAGAGGTAGGTGCTTCTTCCGTATGAATCATAATTGGCGCTGAATTCGTTCACAATTAAAAAATCAAGAAACGAACCTTCGCCGGCAAATTTGCGCCATCCGGTAACAGGGTCTTGAAAGCCGGGATACCACAATGCGTTTTCGAAACTATCGACAAAGGATTTGATGTAGTAGTACTGTGCAAGCACTATGCTATCGGGTTTCGGATACACATGTTTGAATTCGACGGGTAATGTGCAGGTGATATTATTTACCGGTAAGTATGTGGAATTCCATGCACCGGGGTCGCCGTTGATGTTCATTTCAATAATGTAACCGCCTGTAAGTTCAGGGCCTGAGATATCCTGCGGTGTGAGTTTTGAAATATCAACACGGTTTGAATCGCGCTTTACTTTTTCGGTTAAAGTATAAACTCCCATGTATTCGCCATTCACGAGCAGTTCGCAATAAACAGTGCGTGGTGCGTAGCGTCCCATTCTTCTTGCCATTTCGTACGATACGGCATTTTTCATTAGCGACTCATCTAAATATTCTGCCTTTAAAATCCAATCGTTTTCTGATGGCATGCCGAGCAGTGAGGTATCTATATCAATTCCGGCAGCATTGGTTAAATCGAAATCATAATTTTTTTTCGGGTAAGCAGGTCCGGTGTATCCCTGCAATTCCACCATCATGTTTCCAGCTAATGAATAAGTGGTTTGATTAAAATAATTCCAGTTGCCCAATCCATTATCAATGATGTTGAAGGTTGCCGGAATTTTTATGGCATCGGGAATTGCTGTACCGCCGGTGTTGATGTTTACTATTGGCAATTTAGTGCTGTCGAGTGCCAAGCCCGGAGCAGGATTATTGCTGAATGTGATACTGATAAAAGTTACTCTTCCGGTGTCAATTCCTGCATGATCCTGAAACTGAAAAATCCACTGACCGTTTGGGTTTTGGCTGTTGTTAATTAATCCCATCATTCCCATTGGCTGGTAGGTGCCGGTGAATGGTGCTACACCGTTTACAATGCTGGTAGCTGCATCCCACTTTAAAGTTGTATTGGTAAAATTATTGCCACCACCACCTACATTGTCGAATAATAAAATAGTGGTGCCATCGGGTGCTTTTAGCCATGCAGCTATATCGCCATCATAAGTGTGTGTCATGGAGAAATTAACTTTCTCCAATCCGAAAGAATTATTAATGGAAGTTGGTAATCCACTAACTGTAATTGGAATGGAAATGACGGGGCCATTATCAGGAATAAATACACTTACCACTTGCGAAAAGGTTTGGGCATGTGCAATGGCTGAACTACAAATTGCAAGAACGAGAATGTAAATTTTTTTCAATGGGGGAATTATTTATGCAACGAATGTAAGAGATTAAAAGATTGAAAATTGAATGATTGAAAAATTACAGGTTAAAAATATTATAAGAAAACAAACACTGTTATTCATCAATACTTTTTCACAGAGAAAGATTTACTGCTTTACAAATTTTTTCACTGCAATGAAATTATCAGAACGAAGTGCAACGAAATAAATTCCGGCGGGGAATAATTGACAATTGACAATGGATAATTGAGAATTGGTTTGTTCTTCATGAACAATTTGTCCGAGTGTATTGCTTTTACATCACAAAGCCCTATCGTGGAATTGTATATGAGTACTTTTACTTCTATATGTGGCTTCGTGGAATTCTCCGAACATACTTTTACATCACAAAGTCAGCTCAACGAATTTGAGGAGAACACTTTTACATCACAAAGCCACATTGTAGAATTGTATATGAGCACTTTTACTTTTCATATAGCCTTCGGGGAAATCTCCGAATAGATATTTAAATCGCAAAGACAATTCGGGGAATTTGAGGAGAACATTATTACATCACAAACACAACTTATGAAATTTTGAGAACACACTTTTACTATTATTAATACAATCGGAGAATTCGCGGAAGCCACGATGAACGATAAAATCAATTCTTCGCCTCGGTTCGTGTCCCACGAACCGAAAGTTTTCCGACTTGTTGGTCCGGAATCCGAGATCGGCGCGTGGGGACACGCGCCGAGGCAGAAAACAATTGACAATTTCATCTCAGGCGGGTTACACGAATTGAACCTTGCGCATTGTAAACGCAGGGTACTGATTACATTAAGCCTGCTATGACAGAATGATGCTCGTTATTATTTTACTTTTATATTTCACCGCTAAACATTTTCACTATGGAAAGATTTCAGGGATTGATTGGAATTATTTTAATTCTCGGTATTGCCTTTCTGGCATCGAACAACAAGCGGCGAATTAATTATCGCTTGGTTATCAGCGGAATTTTATTGCAGATAACTATTGCCTTTTTAGTTTTAAAAGTTACACCTGTAACTAATTTTTTCAAGTGGATTGGTAATCAAATCGGGCACATTGAACAATTTGCCAAGCAGGGCGCTTCGTTTGTTTATGGAGGAATAATGGTTGACAATCATGCAGGAAGTGCATCGCCTTATGCGGCAGAACATATGTTCATTTTCGGGTTCAGTGTAACAGCCACTATTATTTTAGTATGTGCATTAGTCGCTATCTTTTATCATTTCGGTATCATGCAAAAAATAGTTTCGGTCATTGCATTTGCTATGAACTGGGTAATGAAAGTGAGCGGTGCTGAAGCATTGAGTAATGTGGCAAGTGCCTTTGTAGGGCAAGTGGAAGCGCAGGTAATGATTCAACCTTACTTAAAAGGAATGACCATGAGCGAACTGCTCGCGAGTATGAGCGGAAGTCTGGCGTGTATTGCCGGCGGAATTTTAATTGTGTATGTAAACTTTGGTGCGAGTGCTGAATATTTATTAGCAGCAAGTTTAATGGCTGCACCCGGTGCATTAGTGATTTCGAAAATTGTGTGGCCCGAAACTGAAGTAAGTCAGACAATGGGCACGGTTAAATTGCAAGTGAAATCGCCATACAGCAATGTGATTGATGCCATTTCGCACGGCGCAGGCGACGGATTTAAAATTGCTATGAATGTAATTGCCATGATCATTGGCTTCATTGCCATTATTGCCATGATTGATTTTATTTTAGGAAAAGCCGGCGGGTGGGTTAATCTTGATTTTAAGCTTTCGCTCGATTGGATTTTCGGAAAATTATTTTATCCGATGGCGTGGGCAATGGGAGTTCCATTAAAAGATGTGAGCGCGGTTGCCACTTTAATGGGAACCAAACTCACCATCAACGAATTTGTTGCCTTCTTTAATTTAACCCACGGTGTATCAGAAACACTGAGTCCGAAAGCGTTAATGATAGTGAGTTTCGCTATTTGTGGTTTCGCTAATTTCAGTTCAGTAGGAATGCAGATTGGGGGCATTGGTGCATTGGCTCCTGAGCGCAGAACCGATTTAGCCAAATTAGGAATGCGTGCATTGCTGTGTGGAACACTGGCCTCCTATTTATCGGCGACTATTGCAGGGATATTGATGGGATAGTTGTTCGTTGATGGTTGTTAGTTGTCAGTTAGTACACATTTGCCGATATAGCTTGATAAACCGCGTCGGTAATTCAATCAATTTAATATGAAACTAAAATTTTTTATTTCTCTTTTTTTATTGGCACCGTTATTTGTTTCAGCGCAAAAAACCAATGTTGTTCATCAAATTAAAATTAAGAAACAACAATATGATTCATTGCGCATAATTCAGATGGAAGACATATTGGTTTATGCAAAAATTGCAGGACAAACAGAACTGATATTATTCAATGGAGATGAATGGCCTGATAGTATTGAATATTCTTGCAATGTGTTAAAAGATAAATCAGGAACTGTTTTACTCATATCGGTTTATCCATTCAGTATTTCGGGCGATTGGTTTGTTGCATTCACGCATTACTTTGATGAACAGGGAAAAACTTTTGCCTTCGAGCGACTCACTTCATTTTATAACAGCGGTTGTACCGATGATATGGTGACTGAAACAATCATTAAATATTTCAACAGTGATTTTAATGAAGTGAAGAATTTCTATTCTCTCACCGGACCAAATAATATTCCATTAAAGAAATCGAAGTGCGAACTACTTTATGAATTTGAGTACTCAGTTTATAAAAATTCGGATGAAGTAATGAAAGCGAATTTTATTTCAACCATAAAATAGGTCGCATAATATTCCAACTGATTTCACCATTAAATGATTATTGGTAAAGTGGGTTACTTGATTTTCTATATGCCTTGTAAATTAAAACAGCCACCTCAAAACTGAGGTGGCTGTCAAAATTTCTAAACTGATTTTTATCGATTTACTCTTCAGTCTTCGGAGTTTCAGTTACACTGTCTTCAATTGCCGGAGGTGTTGTTTCAGCAGATTCAGGAGCTGCTGATTCTGAACTATTGATTTCAACTTCAGCTTCAGCTTTTGGACCTTCTGATTTTTCCATCTTCTTTTTCAAATCAGCCAAACCACCTAACTCACCTAATGTTGATTTCTCTACTTTTCGGTTTATAGTTTGAACAGTTGAACGGGTGTCTTTGCGCTCTTTATCTTTAGCAGCAACTTCTTCCTTCTTCACATCATCTTTCTTCTCTTCCCAGATGCGAGCGTGCGAAACAATCATTTTCTTATTGCCACGGTCAAATTCCAGTACTTTAAAGTCAAGAGTTTCATCGGCTTCAGCATTTTTACCGTTCTCTTTTTTCAAGTGCTTTGAAGGCGCAAAGGCTTCCAAACCATAAGGGAATAAAACTACGCCGCCTTTATCATCTTTCTTAATAACAGTTGCCTGATGAATGCTTCCAACCGGGAAGGTAGTTTCAAAAGTATCCCAAGGATCTTCTTCCACTTGCTTGTGTCCGAGTGAAAGTTTACGGTTCTCCTTATCAATTTCAAGAACAACCACATCCAGCTCATTACCAATTTTAGTAAATTCATTCGGATGATGAATGCGCTTTAACCATGATAAATCACTCACATGCACAAAGCCGGTAATACCTGCTTCCAGTTCAACAAACAAACCGTATGCACTGATGTTGCGAACAATTCCTTTCTGACGGCTGTGAAGCGGGAATTTACCTTCCACATCGCTCCACGGATCCTGACTCATTTGTTTTAAGCTCAAACTCATTTTGCGCTCTGCACGGTCAAGTGTTACTACCATTGCTTCGTACTCGTCAAATTGCTTAAAGAATTCTTTAGAGTTGATTGGTGTGTTGCTCCATGATATTTCACTCACATGAATCAATCCTTCAACACCCGGAATAATTTCTAAGAAAGCACCGTAATCTTCAATGTTTACAATCTTACCTTTCACCTTGCTTCCAACTTCAATAGTAGTATCCAAAGTATCCCAAGGCTGCGGAGTCAGTTGTTTCAAGCCAAGTGAAATACGCTTCTTCTCATCATCATAATCCAATACCACCACATTTAATTTCTGGTTAATTTTTAATACTTCATTCGGATGACTGATTCGTCCCCATGAAATATCAGTGATGTAAAGCAAACCATCAACACCACCCAAATCAATGAATGCACCGAAATCAGTAATGTTCTTAATGGTTCCTTCCAACACCTGCCCTTTCTCTAATTTAGAAATAATAACCTGGCGCTGCTGTTCAATATCACTTTCAATTAATGCCTTGTGAGATACCACTGCATTCTTAATAATCTCATTAATCTTCACCACTTTAAATTCCATGGTTTGACCAACATAAATATCATAATCAGTAATTGGTTTCACATCAATCTGCGAACCCGGTAAGAAAGTTTCTTTACCGAAAATTTCCACAATCAATCCACCCTTTGTTTTGCTCGTGATGTTACCCATAACAATAGTACCATCCTTGTAAGCATCAACAATCTGCTGCCATGCTCTAACCAGTTTTGCACTCTTGCGTGATAAAATCAATTGACCTTTCGGACTTTCTTTATCCACTACCAATACTTCCACATTGTCACCCACTTTCAATTCAGTAAGGTCGCGGAATTCTGATAATGGAACTAACCCATCCGATTTAAAACCAACATTCAACACCACATCGTTGCTGGTGATTGATACAACTGCACCTTGAACGATGTCGTTGTTCTGAATGGTTTTAAAAGTAGTGTCATAAATTTTCTCATACTTCTCGCGCTCATCATTTGAATAAGTGCGAACATTTTTTTTACTTGTTTCCCAATCGAAATCGTCGTGCATGGAAACTTTTACCGGAGCGGCAACATGTGCCACTTCAGGGTTTGCCGTAGTATCGGCTGTTTGGTTTTCAATTTGGTTTTCTTCCACTTTGTGGTTCCTTTTTGTTTTGTTTTTTAAGGGTTGCAAATGTAATATTCTAAGTGAAAAAAACGAATAGGTATTAGGGAAGTAAAACTTTAGCTTAATTTGGGTGTGCCACCATTTTTTGATTACAAAGAATGCTGTCAGGCTTTACGCTTCAATCTTTTAATTGATTACAATTAAAAGGATTTCTTCTTCAATCCTTCACACTTAGCAACAATAAACAAACTAGGCAATAAGTCTGATGCATCAATCATGTTGCCGTGTACAAAATTTTCATTCATGCTGTACCACTATTTTCTTACCAAACAAATTTCCATTATCATCTCTCACAACGCAGATGTAAAAACCATTTGAAATATTTTGCAGTGAAATTGTTTTCTTGCTTGCACCTTTTTCTAATTCAATTTCCATTTCTTTCTCGCCAAGTAAATTGTAAATACTTAATTCTCCCTTGCTTTCAATTGAGTATTCTATTGTTAATTTATTTGTGGCAGGGTTAGCGTATATCTGTACTTTGCTGTTCACTATTAACTGTTCAATATTCACTCCTGTTATCGTATCGCACTCGCTTCCTGTTAATGCTCCTAAGTTGTAGTTGGGCATGTTGGGTAATCCGTAAAAGCATCTTCTGCCATTCAATGAAAATGAATACTGCGTGAAGTTTGGATTTGCAAAATCATCTGGTGAATTGATGACAGATAGGTTAGTGTTAAATGTGGTTGGTGTTCCACCATCGGAAGCGGTAATATAAATTTTCCCATCTGATGCAAGTTCTTGCTGACCTATTTGTAATTGCCCCGATACACTTGCAATTTGAGTTTTCGATGAAAGAATATCTGAGGTATCTAATTTGAGTTTGAATAGCTTTTTAAAAGTAGAGACATAAATCACCTCTCCATTGGGAGCAAAACTTAATCCGTAAAAGATTTTGTTAGTAGAATATGGCTGACTTCCTAACTCAATGTAATTGCTTAATTCACCCGTGCAACGGTCAAAGGAAAATAAATCAAGGCCACCATAATTATTAACAATTGCAATTTTATTCCCTTGTTGAGAACAAGAAATTTCACCTTCACCATTTTCAGTGGGAAATACAATTCCTATATCCTGATAGAGTGGGTTACTTAAACTATATGGTGAAATCAAATATTTGACAAACCTATTTGTTTGTAGTTGATGGCAGATTAACCACCAATCCCTTCCATTTGCATGCTTAATTGCTGTTATCTTTTCACTAAGAGAATCACTATAAAGCAAAATATTTTTCACGGTTACTTTCCCCAATCCTCCGTTCATATTCATATTGACTGTTGAATAGTAAAGTGAATATTTAGGAAAAGCGGTAGGAAAGAGATGAAAAATGTAATACAGATTTGAATTTGGAAATGAAAAAATAATTGAACCGCTAGTAACAGTGTAATTGGTGTAAATTGAATCACCACCATCCATTAGTTGATGTAATTTATTATAAATTGAACCATAGTAATCATAGTTGACTCCAACTTTGGGAATGCCATTAGTGTAAAAAAGTAATTGCCCAGTGGAATCAGAAATGGAAGCGTTTGGTTCGAGCATATTATATTCTGATGAACCAATGCTAATTGGGGTAGTTAAATTATTAAAATCAATTCCAGTGGAGTCCCCGAATATCCAAACTCGGTCTTGCTTCTGTGAATAACAGAAGCAAGACAAGAAAATAAAAGTCAGAGAAAGAAGTAGTGCTTTCATATTAGCGAGTTACAATAATTCCGCCTCGGTTCGTATCCTCACGAACCGAAATTTTATCGCTACCATGCTTGTCCTATGTGTATAAGAAAATTAAACTCATCGCTCCAGTAAATGTAGAACTGTGTCGACGAATATCTGTATTTTCAGGCGGAAACATCAAGCAAAAATAATAATAAGTTTTGGGTTTTATGTGGCGTCAGGTTTCGGTTCGTGGGGACACGAACCGAGGCAGAAGTTAAAAGCATCGCCAATATCTATTTATTCATTTCCATTAAAAAAATTAAGGTCCTTACAATTCTTTTCTGCTCACACAAAATTTAACGACGAGCGCAATCAAAATATCGCCGTGTACGCTCAAATTATTTACGCTGTCAGCTAAATTATGACCATCGTCACTCAATTTATCGTCGTCGCCACTCAAATTATCTTCGTGTACGCTCAAATTATTTACGCTGTCAACTAATTTATGACCGTCGTCACTCAATTTATCGTCGTCGCCACTCAAATTATCTTCGTGTACGCTCAAATTATTTACGCTGTCAGCTAATTTATGATCATCGCCAACTAATTTATCTTCGTCGTCATTCAATTTACGACCGTCGTCACTCAATTTATGAGTGTCGTTCAACACTTTTTTGAAATTTATAGCTCACTCAACCGAATCATCCGCTTCTGTTCATCATCCCACAATTTCAATTGAAAGCAACGCCATATTTCAATCGGGTTCCACGAGGTTTTAACTACTGATTGCAACTCCGGCATACTCGCCATTGTTTTCCGCAAACTATAAAACGGAATGCGAGAATTCATGTGGTGCACATGATGATATCCAATATGCCCCGTAAACCAATGCATCCATTGTGGCATACTCATAAAACTGGTGGAGTACATGGCAGCCGAATCATACTTCCAATCCGGGTTCTCACGAAATTGAGCCGCCGGAAAATTATGCTGACAATAAAACAAGTAAGAACCCAACGCAAACGAAATAAAGAACGGCGAAAACCAACTGATAAAAAAAGTAGCAACACCTAAGTAATAAATAATGAAAACCGAAATACTCACATGCAACACAATTGCAACCAACGAATCAATGTGCTTCTTCGGGCTTTGTATAAACGAACGGATGTTCAGCCAGTAAAAAAACAAAGTGAAGTATCCGAAAATAATAACCAGTGGATGCCTGTTCAGCAAATAAATTTTTTGTTCCGTCTTCGTCAGGTTTAAAAATCTCGTTTTACTGATAGTAGGATAAGAGCCGATTCCATTAATAGTCAGTTTCGAATTATGATTGTGATGGAAATCGTGCGAGCGTTTCCAGATTGTTTGCGGCGCCAGAATATAAATACCAAACGCCTTCATTAACCGTGATGCGGCTTTTGATTTTTGTAAAATAGAATGATGCTGGTAATCATGATAAATCACAAACATGCGCACATACAACAACGCAGTTGTCAAACAAAAAAATAATCTGAATACCAGGGGCAGTTGAATAAAATTTGCGCCAAGTGAAACAATCAATAAAGTAAGAGTAAGAATAGTTTCATACCAACTACGGATTCTGTTTTCAATAGTAAAAGGCTTGGTAGCCAAAATCAATTCCTTGCCGGTTCGCATCTGTGGGGATTAATGCAAAGATAATTTTTATAACGAAGAACTTGTAGTGAGTGAATATCTAAGAATGAAGTGTGAAGGATATTTTCCAGCAAATCACTATTCACTTTTAACTATTCACTGTTCACTAATAGTTTCCCTTATGTTTCCACCTGCGATGCGACCACAACCAAATCGAAGGATCAATATTTATTTCAGTTTCTAAACGATGCATGAAGGTATCAAGAATTTCATTCTCCTTCGTTTCGTTCGGATGCATAAAAAGCAGTTCAGGAAAAACTTCGTAATAACCGCGCTTCACTCTTTTTACATTCATATACACAACCGGGTAATTAAATTTTTTCGCCAGTTTTTCAGGCCCTGTAAATACGGCTGTATCCTGATTCAGGAAATTTGTCCAGTATGCATTTTCAGGAGTAGCGGTTTGGTCTGCAACAAAAGCCGTTGCTGTAATCGATTTTCTATTCGCAACCATATCACGCAATGTGCTGTTCACAGCAGTAATTTTTGTACTGTGTCGGGTTCGCATTTTCACCGTCATCTTTTCAAAATATTGATTTGAAAGCGGACGATAAATAACCACCAACTGAAATTTAGTGGTCAATGAAAAAGCCGGACCTGCCCACTCCCAGTTTCCATAATGCCCCATTAAAACAATAATACTTTTCCCTTCAGCATAAATTGCGTTCAACCAATCAGGATTATGAAACACACATCTTTTTTTTGCCTGTGCTTCACTCATGGTCATTGTTTTTATTGTTTCCAAAATCAAATCACACAGGTAGCGATAATAATTATTGCAGATAAGCAAAATCGCTGCTTCACTTTTTTCAGGAAATGCATTGCGAAGATTAGTAAGAACTACTTTCTTTCTGTACCCAGATAATTGCAGAACCACATAAAACATATCAGACAATCCATACAACATCCAAAACGGAAGACAGGATATCAAGTACAACAATGGATAAACTAAATAAAACCCAAATGCCCGGATCATGGAACAATGTAATAAATCAACACAGTTTGGCTACAATTTTTCTGCTTCATTTTTATTCAAAAAAAAACCGCTCCGGTTGAACGGAGCGGTTGTGAATCATTTTTATAAATAATTTTAATCTTTTACTTTATCCACTATTGCTTTAAAAGCAACCGGCTCATTCATAGCCAAATCAGCCAACACTTTTCGATTTAATTCAATGTTGTTTTTTTTCAATGCCGCAATAAAGCGACCGTAAGTCATACCATGTTCGTGCACTCCTGCATTTATGCGCACAATCCAAAGTGAGCGGTAATCTCTCTTTTTCTGTTTGCGACCTACATACGCATAGGCAAGGGCTTTGTCAACCGCATTTTTCGCAGTTGAAATATTAGTACTTCTGGTTCCCCAATATCCTTTAGCTCTTTCTAAGACTTTTTTTCGGCGGGCTCTGGAGGCGACGGCATTTACTGAACGAGGCATGTTATGTAGTTATTTTTAATTCGTTATTCGATTGCTGAATAATGAATTTTTTTTATTGATTAAAGAGTTACAAGTAATTTTTGAACATGAGCGAAATTAGCGCTATGTACAATAGTATCTTTTCCGAGTTCTTTTTTTCGGGTATGTGATTTCTTTGTAAGGATATGACTTTTAAAAGCTTTTTTCCTTTTTACTTTTCCTGAGCCGGTAACCTGGAATCGTTTCTTGGCGCTGGAATTAGTCTTCATTTTAGGCATAGGTCAAAAAAATTGAGCGGGCAAAGATATGTTTTGAATCTACATTACAAAGCGGCAAATAATTATTGTTTTAGAAAGTTGTAATCCCCTTCAACCACTGCTTTTAATTCGAATAGAAATTAAAAGAGTTTTAAATCAATAGTTATCAGAAACTAATATTTATCCCTGCGCTCGGCAGGAAAGGCAATTGATTCACGCGCTCATAGCGAACCCGATCAAAGTAAAAAATATTTTCGCGGTTGTATGTATTTATGATACTGATGTTTGCTTCTAACCGTGCATTGGTTCCAAGTTTAAAAATTCTTTTTGCCGAAAGATCCAGGCGATGGTAGTAAGGCAAGCGACCGGAGTTTAAAGTGGAATCATAAATAATTCCTAACTGTCCGTTTCCGGTGGTGTAGTTCGTATTTATTCCATCTAAGAAATTATAGAACTCATAAAATCCTTGAGTTTTAGTAAACGGAAATCCACTGCCAAGATTCCATCGTGCATCTACCTGCCACTGTTTATTTTTTCCGAAATTGTAGCTCACTACAACATTTGCATTGTGACGGCGATCGTAATGAGGCGGATAAATCTGATTGCCATTATCGCGCTTCACATAACCAAGTGAATAACCGGTCCACACATACCAACCCTTGTATTCATACTTCAATAAAAAATCTACCCCGTAAGCCTTGCCTGTTTCAATCTGAAAATCAGGATCTGTAGCCAATTGTTTATTGCGGTTCAGATTTATAAGCTGACCGAATTTTTTGTAGTAACTCTCTACCGTTACCTCCATGTTTTTATTTACATCGGCTTCAATGCCACCCACTAAATGAGCGGCTCTTTGTAAATTATTATCAGCAACTACATTATTCAAATCTCTCAGTTCCTGATCAGGGCCTGTTAAAAAACCATTGAACAGATTCACCACATCTTTATCTGATTTAGTGCTGATAAAATTCTGTGTGTAAATTCCCGCTGAACCTTTCAACCGAATGCTTTCGCTTAGATTGTATTTAGCGGCGATCCGTGGCTCAGGTGAAAGCACCGGCAACGAAGCATAATATTGAAAACGAATGCTTGGCTCTAATACTAATCTGTTCAATACTTCTTTCACCACAATATATCCACCAATTTCAGTTGTGTTTTGATCCTGACCGATTTTCAATCCAAGGGTATTGAAAAATTCAAATTCGGTTCGATAACCTCCAACAGTAAAACCATACTTCACCTCGCTGTTGTGAGCTAGAAAGTAGGTGAAGTAAGTATTAATATCAAAACCACTGATACGACTGGTGCGCGGTTGTTCGTCTGCCTCCTTCAACGCAATGTGATAATCGGAATATGAAATGGAACCACCAATTAGCATGTTTGAACCACCCGGCACTAAAACGAAATTAGTACCGACACCCACATTGTTCCATTTGAAATCACTCACGCCATTATAATTTACATGATCGTTAAAGTTGAAACCAAATACACTGAGCTTGCTTCCGCTGCCTCCGTTCATAGATACTTTAGCGTAATAGTCATTGAACCCAAAAGGCAAACCGACTGTGTCAATATAATTATAAAACAGTTTCGAACTTTTATCGAGATAAGAAGATCGGGCATTTAGTATCCAAGAAGAACTGCCTCCATTGTTATCCATTTTTTTAAACGGCCCTTCAAAAATTGCTTTGGTTATAAACGGGCTTGTCGAAATTTTTCCGGCCAATCTTTTTTTATTTCCATCGCGGGTTACTACATCAACCACTGCCGATAATCGTCCGCCATGCTCGGCATTGAAACCACCTGTCATCACATTTGCATTCTTGATAATGTCGGTTTCAAAAACTGAAAACAAACCGATGGAGTGAAACGGATTGTAAATAGTCATGCCATCGAGCATCACTTTATTCTGAATGGGCGAACCTCCACGAATATATAATTCGCCACCCTGATCACCGGTGAAAATAACTCCTGGAATTACCTGCAGATATTGTGCAAGATCTGATTCACCTCCCACCGATGGTAACCTCATTATATCCTTCGCAGTAAGTTTGGTTAATGAAATTCCGGTTTCTGTTTTTTTCTCTTCGCGTCTGGCTGTTACTTCAATATCAGTTAATGTAAAGGCGGTTGGTTCCAGAAATATTTTCTGTGTGATTAAATCGTTTGACTTCACGGTAATGTTTACTGCTACTGTATCGTACCCAACATTGGTGCAACTTAAAATATAAGTACCTGCTGCCACATTGCTGATGGAAAAAAATCCATTCAGATCGGTAGTGGCGCCAATAGTGGTTCCGCGCAGCACCACATTGGTAAATATCATGGGCTCGCCGGTTTTTTTATCAAGAACAGTTCCGCGTATATCGGCCTTTTGTGCAAATGCAACTATTGAAAAAGAGAGAGAGAAAATAAAAATCAGAAATCGTTTTATCATTTTATTGTAAAGAGTCGAATGTTGTTTTATTAATGGGCTGCGAAGATGTACTACAATTTTTAATCTGCTAATTTATATTCTCAAAATTTCCTGCACCCTCCCTCACCACCACAGGTTCATTTCCGGTACAATCTATTACCGTGCTCGGAATATTTCCGCACGGGCCGCTATCAATCACCATGTCCACCATCTTTCTGAATTTTTCTTCAATCAGTTCGGCATCGGTCATGTAATCAACAATCTCGTTTGAGTCGTGCAGAGAGGTACTGAGTATCGGGTTACCTAACCGTTGCACCAATGCAAGCGCCACTGCATGATCGGGCACTCGAATGCCAATGGTTTTCTTTTTTGTATCAAAAATCTTTGGCACCTGCTTGCTTGCCGGTAAAATAAAAGTGAATGGCCCCGGCAATGCACGCTTCATTAATTTATAAATCCGTGTATCTATTTGCGCGGCATACTCACTCAACTGACTCAGGTCGTTACACACAAACGAAAAATTCATCTCCTTCCGTTTTGTTTCCTTCATGGCCTTCACCCGTTCCGATGCTTTGTGGTTTTTTATATCGCAGCCAATGGCATACACCGTATCGGTCGGATAAATAATTACTCCACCCTTTTGCAAACAAGTTACAGCCTGCATCAGTTTGTGTTCGCTTATATGTTCAGTAATTATTTTGAGTAACATTTTTTTGACAATGCGGGGTGAAAGTATTACTGCACTATTTAACTGCAATAAAGAAAATTCTATTTTGATTTGTGTGTTTGGATTGTCATAAAAGAATCAAAATAAATATCGAAACATGAATTTGACTACTGTTCAATAGGTTATTTCGCTTGATAACAATTAGCGATAACATTTTAAAACTTTCGCTATGCCGGCATTAGTTTGATGTTAAAAATTCCGGCTTGATTTCCATTTGTATCTGTTGTTAATGTAATAATTCTTTCATCTGCATCTTCATCCGAAGCCCATGGGTCAGTATCAATATACGGGTCACCTTCAAAATATAATTGGGTAACTAATTCTTTATGATTGTCGGCTGTAATTCTAAAATGAATATGCGCTGGCCGGTAAGTGCTACCGTTTAAATATTGACCTGGCACAATTGAAGTGAATAAATAATTTCCATTTACATCCGTTTTTACTTTCCCGCGAAAATTGAAATCCGAACTTGCATTATCATAACTCGCTAAATCGTCAGCATGCCAAATGTCAACGGTTGCTTCATGAATGGGTGTTGTACAATCGGTACCATAAATAATTCCGGATATAGCTAATAATGTTCCTGCCTGATTATTACTATTAAGATTAGTGCGGAAGGGGGCGTTTTCTCTGTAAAACGGCCCCAATATATCATCAGTGGTTACGCATTTTTTTAACTTTCTTTTTTTACACGCAACAAATCCAATTACCGGAACAGCGACAATGATTGTTAAAAATTTTCCAATGAATTCTCTTCTTCCATTAATCATAATTCAGGCAGTTAAAAAATTACCGGTAACTTTTTTCTTTCGGTTTAACTTGAGTAACTCACTATGGCACTGCAATAAAAGTATCGTTGCAATCCATACCTTCAAAATATTCCAAAAAAAAATCCTCCAAACCGTTGGGAGTGGAGGATTTTTTATTTCGCTTTTAACTGAATTAAATTACAATTAATTCAGCCAACCGTTATTACAATTTTGTAATGGTAGAAACACTGTCGCCTTGCTTGGTATTCAAAACCACATTGTAAACACCGGGAGCAAGATCTTTAATGTTTACATCATAAGAGTAATTACCCTTAATGCACATGTTATTGATAATTGACTTTACTTTTTTTCCTGTAATATCAAAAACATTCAACAACACTGAACCGGTTGCAGGTAATGTGTACTGAACGGTGAAGATATCGGTTGTCGGATTAGGGAAAGTGCTGAGAATAAAATTATTTTCTTCCGGAATAGAAGCAAGTACGGTTCCGTTGCCGGTAACTAAAATATCATCCAAACTATTTAAATTATCATCGGTAGTGCCGCAGCAAAAAGCAATGTAAATTGTTTGCCCTGCATATCCAGCTAAGCTTGCGCTGTCGGGTCTTAAAATGCCTCTCCACCGTGCTGAGTCGCCATTGTTATCTTCAATCCACTGACCATCAGAACCAAAAACAAAACCGGATGAAAAAGTGTAATCAGCAAAATTGGCGCTGGTATCACCACTAATAAATTCAGCATATAATTTTAAAGTATCAGAAAAATCGGTGTCGAAATTAGAGGTGGTTGAAACCAATACCTGCATTCCATCAACATAGCGTGGTGTTTGAAAAGGCGCATTTTTCCAGTACAACATACCCGAAGCATCATTCAAATGAATAGGTGGAGTAATTAAATAATTATTTACGGGATCAACGGAATTATTAGTCCATGAATTACTGGCCATTACGGTGTTGGTTGAATCAACATCAGCAAATCCTAATGTAATAAACCATTGGTCGGGGCGCGAAGCACCGCTTGCATCAGCGAGGCCATCCAAATCGGCATCAACCCAGGTAGTATCATCACCATTTGGCGTGGTGATAATAATATTGGTGTAAGTTAAAGTATCTTCAAAATTCTCGCTGAGAATAATGTTTTGTGCTTGGGCTGTAAAGCTGATTGCAAGTACAAAAACGCACAGAGTGTAAATTTTTTTCATTATTGTTTTTTTTGATTTTTAGAAAGGCGAATGTATGTAACTATTTGTAATAGAAAAGTCGTTTTTTAGATAAGATAATTTCAAAGGAAAGATTTTAATTATCTCACCGAATAAATAATTAATCCACTCAGCAATTTCGGTTCAAACCAGGTGCTTTTCGGGGGCATAATTTCTCCGGCATCGCTCACATCAAACAATTGTTGCATGGTTACCGGGAATAATGCGAATGCAACTGCCGATTTTCCTTTGTCCACTCTTTTTTCTATAGATGTTAATCCCTTGGTGCCCGGATAAAAATCCATGCGCTTATCGGTGCGCGGATCTTTTATTCCTAATATCGGATCTAAAATATTATTCTGAAGAATGGAAACCACCAGCCGGTTCACCGGATCATTTATATAAGTGTTTTCTTTTGGTGTTAGCTCAAACCAGTGTTCACCCAAGTACATTCCGATTTTTTGAAGAGATGATGGCGCAAATTCCTGTTCCTTTATTTCCACCACATCAAATTTCTCTTTCACTTTTTCAATCAACTCTACCTCGCTCCATCCATTCAAATCTTTTACTACACGGTTGTAATCATAAATTTTTAACTGATTGGCCGGAAACAAACAAGTGAGTAAATAATTGTAAGGTTCAGTACCGGTGTGATGTGGATTTGCCTCGCGCATCAATTTCGCAACCCGTGCAGCAGAGGCAGCGCGATGATGCCCATCGGCGATGTAACTGACATCCACTTTTGTATTGAATAAAATTTTCAGGCGCGAAATAATTTCCGCGTCATTCACCACCCATAAAGAATGATATGCATTGTTGTCGGATATAAAATGATATTCAGGCACGGTGGCTTTCACCTGATTAATCAATGTGTCAATTTCATTCACCGGATTGTAAGCAAGAAACAGCGGGTTCGAACTCATGCCGGTTACCATCATATGCTCCACATTTTCAAGTTCTTTTTCTTCGCGTGTGTGTTCGTGTTTTTTTATCCGGTTGTTAAAATATTCATCTACATGATAGCAAACCACTACGCCGGTTTGACTGCGGCCATCCAGCATTTGCCGGTACACATAAAAACATTCGGTGGTTTCTTCAACCAGAATTTTATCAGTTAATAATTTATCGAAATATTTTTTTGCATGTTCAAACAACTGTGGGTCGGTTTTCGAAACCGATTCCGGAAAATCAATTTTCGGTTTAACGATATGCGCAAACGAATATGGATTTTTTTTTGCTTCCTCTCTGCGCTCCGGTTCATTCATTAAATTATTCGGAAACACCGCCACCTTTTCCACCAGCTGTTTCACCGGTCTTATTCCTTTGAAAGGAATTATTTTATCCATTACTGTATTTTATTTTTTAAAATAGTTGATAATAATATCGGCCACCTCGTTGCCGATTCGCTCCTGGCCTTCCAATGTGGAAGCTGCAATGTGCGGACTGAGCGACACGCGCTCGTGCTTCAATAAATCTTCGCGCGGCGTGGGCTCATTCAAAAAAACATCAATGCCGGCGAATGCAATTTTTCCATTGTTTAAAAACTCCAGCAAATCATTTTCATTCACCACACCACCTCGTGCGCAATTAATGATGCCGACCCCTTTTTTCATTTTCTCGAAATCATTTTTATTCAGCACCTCGTGCTTGCCTGATACATGCACCGAAATAAAATCGCTGTTCGCCACCAGAAAATCTTTATCAATGGTATTGGTTGAAATAAAAACCGTTTGCTTGCCGGGGAAATCCATTTTCAGTTCGGCCGTGTTGGCACGCAAATCATAAGCAAGCACTTTCATTCCCAATCCGTAGGCAATGCGTGCGACCTCAATGCCGATATTTCCAAAACCAATAATGCCAATTGTTTTTCCGCGCAATTCAATTCCCTTTGAGTATTTCGCTTTCAATTCCTTAAACTGCGACGAACCATTTATATACATCTCACGGTTCGAATCGTGAAGAAATCTGGCGCAGCAAAACAGATGAGCAAAAACCATTTCAGCCACCGAGTTTGATGAGGCAAGGGGCGTGTTGCGCACCGCAATATTTTTTTCTTCGGCAAATTCCACATCAATATTATCGACCCCTACACCGCCGCGCACCACTAATTTTAATTTGCTTGCTGCTTCCAGTTCCTGCCTTCTTATTTTGGTGGCGCTGCGCACGATCACCACATCATATTCGTGTATGTGAGTAGCAATATTCTCCTGCAATAGTTTATGTGTTGAAACTTTAAACCCGCTATCGGTTAAGCGGTCAATGGCACTTTTATCTAACCCGTCGTTGGCAAGAATATTTATCATTCAGTTTAAAAAATTTCGGCAAACTTAAATGATTCGAAATGGAAAACAGGAGAAGAGTTTAGTCAAAGTATAAAGCAACATTACAGTCGAGTGCGAATCTCATTGCAACTGTATTAGTAGTAATGACTAAAACGAAAATATTCTTTTCCCTTAAAAAAAATTGAACAATAGAACAATAGAACAATTGAACCAATGAACAATAAAACAAGCACACAAATGAAATAGTTGGTTCGTTAAACAAGCACTTAAAATAAAAGTCTATTACTTTACCAATGAAAAAAAGAGTGGTTAAAAAACCATTGACAACGAAATGATATCTGAAAAAATAAAAATCCGGCATCTGCACCTTCGGGCGGGTTTTGGTTTTACTGCCGCTGAAGAAATGGAGTTGGAGAAAAAAAACCGGAGCGAACACATAGCTGAACTATTTAAAAATTCAGAAACAATAGATGACATCAACTACCTGCCCAATCCGCTGAAGCCGGGAGAGGAGGCAGCGAATTTGAAAATATTGTTAAAGCTGATGCAGTCAGTGACCGATACGCAGGCGCTGAGCATGGCATGGATGTTCAGACTGGCCACCACTACTGCTGCGCTGCGCGAGCACCTCACGGTTTTCTGGCACAATCATTTTGCCACATCAGTGCCGCTCGCATACCTGATGCAGGTGCAGAACAACACCTTAAGAAAAAAAGCGCTCGGTAGTTTCAGAATACTGGTGCATGCCATGGCCAAAGATCCGGCTATGATTAATTATCTGAACAATCAACAAAATCATAAAAACAATCCGAACGAAAATTTTGCGCGCGAGCTGATGGAATTGTTCACCATTGGCTTTGGCCACTATACTGAAAAAGATATTAAGGAAAGTGCGCGTGCATTTACCGGATGGACCATTGATAAAAAAGGTGAATACACTTTCCGTACTGAAGATCACGACTACGGCGTGAAAGAATTCAGGGGTAAAACCGGAAATTTTAATGGCGATGATATCATTAACATGTTGCTCGATGATAAGCTGACGGCGCAATTCGTTACCCGAAAAATTTATAAAGAGTTTGTGAACGAAGTAGTGGATGAAGAAAAAGTAAGCATGCTTGCCGATGAATTTTTTGCAAGCGATTACGATATTAAAAAACTTATGCAATTAATTTTTTCGTCTGATTGGTTTTATGATGAAAAAAATATCGGCAACAAAATTATGTCGCCCGTGGAGTTGATGATTCGGATGAAGAAATTAATTAACCTGTCGCCGAAGGAAGAACTGGTGCAGGTGAAATTTCAGCATATACTTGGCCAGTTATTATTATTTCCGCCAAATGTGGCCGGATGGAAGGGTGGCCGTAACTGGATTGATGGAGCATCGCTTTTTCTGCGATTAAATCTGGCACTGGCTGCGCGCGGAAAATTTATTATTAACGCCAACAATAAACCCGAGTTTGAAGATACAGGAGAAATAAAACCGGCGCGTGGGTTATTATTTACCTCGGACTGGAAAGCACTTATTGAAATAATAAAGGGCGAAGCTGATGATGAATTGATTGTTTCGGCAGCCGAAATATTATTGCAAATGGCATTGACCGAAACCGAACAACAGAAATTGGTAGAACTGATGAAGCAGTCGCCGGCCGAAACAAAAAAAATGGATGCGCTTACGCTGATCATGAGTTCACCTTCGTTTCAATTGATTTAAAAAAAATTAAAAATGTTTGTTCATCAGCATTGTGATTCCGGTTTAAAGTTTTTTCCATCAATAATTTATCCTCTGCATCTCTGCGTTTCTGTAGTTAAAAATTTTCCATCAATAAAATCTGTTTCCCTTTTATGAAAAACAATATTTCAAGAAGAGATTTTCTCGGTAATACTGCCTTGGTTTCTGCTGCCATGATGATGCCCGCATTTTTGCGCGCCACCGGAAACAATTTAACGGCATTTAATGGTAAGCGATTAATTATAGTGCAGCTCACAGGAGGAAACGACGGACTGAACACCATTATTCCGTATTCGAATGATTTGTATTACAGCAACCGACCCGATGTTGGAATTAAAGCCGGCGACCTCATTCGCCTCAATGATGATCTGGGATTTAATCCGGCAATAGAAAGTTTTTCTGATTTATGGGAAAAAGGTAGTATGAGTATTTTAAACAATGTGGGTTATCCGAATCCGAACCGGTCGCATTTTCGGTCGCGCGATATCTGGCATTCGGCATCAGATGAAAACCATATAATAAATTCGGGATGGATAGGACGCACTTTTGATTTGCAATGTATCGGGAGCAATTGCGCACTACCGCATCAGGCCATTGAAATAGATAGTTCGTTGTCATTGATTATGCGTGGCGAAAAATTTAATGGTCTGGCAATGGATAAACCCATGGAGTTAGCACAGGGATTAAAAAATCCGGTGATAAAAACATTTTCAACTCTTGATATAAATGATGTTACGAGCAATCAAGATTTTTTGTATAAAGAATTAGTGGATACTTATCAGTCAGCAGAATATGTGGTGAGCAAATCGAAAATTTATAGTTCGAAAATAATTTATCCGCAAACCGAATTTTCAAAAGGATTAAAAGTGGTTTCAGAATTAATTGTGTCGGGTTCTGAAACCAAGGTTTATTATTTATCGCTCAATGGGTTTGATACACATGTGGCGCAACAAAATGTTCATGCAAAGCAATTGCGCACTTTATCTGAAGGATTAAAATCATTGTACACAGATTTAAAGCAGAACAATGAATGGAACAACACATTAGTGCTAGTGTATTCAGAATTCGGCCGGCGGGTAAAACAAAACGGAGCTCGCGGCACCGACCACGGCACTGCTAATAATGTTTTTCTTTTAGGTGGAAATCTGAATAAACTTGGAATACTGAATGAATTACCAAACCTTAAAGATTTAAACAACGGCGATTTAAAACATTCTGTTGATTTCCGTTCTGTGTATGCCACTGTACTAAAAAAATGGCTCAATGTAAATCCATCCATTATTTTGGGAAGAGAATTTCCGATGCTTGATTTTATTGTTTAAATAAAAAACCCGGAAACCATTTGCAGGTTCACCGGGTTTTAAGAAGACTTCATTTTTACCAAAACACCTTTCAGAAAAAAATTAGTCTTTTATTTTAAGTAATGAGTTTCGGGTTTGTTGGTTCGGGTTTAAATCAAAAACCAACTAATGCAATGCCTGCTGAAACAGGGGTTAAATCGGGTGATGTTCTATTGTTGAACAAAGGAGTTAAACTATAGGTAACATACAAGTCGAACCAGCTGTAACCGATGCGTGCAGTAACACCATAATGCATTTTATTGAGATTGAAATCATCATGAACTTTGTTTGATTCTTTATCAGACTTTACAGTTTTTGTATGGGCGCCCAGTAAATAACCTGCATAACCGCCAATTGCTAAATTGAATGAACGCTTAGGTTCTTTCGGATTGGTTTCAAATCGTAATGTCACTGGTAAATTCAAGTACGATGAAAATAATTTGTTCTTCTTATAACTCACACCGCTTTCAATCATAAAACCAACAGTTTCGATTTTAGAAATGATTAATGCATCGTTAGCAAAACGATAATTATTGAGTTCGGCATAAATTCCCCAATCAATACCAACATAATGTTTAATGATGCTAATGTTCTGATGAAGTATGTGCAGGTTAACATTCACACTTTTTCCAAGTTTTAATTCAAGCGGTGTGTAGGGCGCTGTAATCATTGTTCCACCATCTTGCAGGTAAGCGCATACACCTATGTCTAACCCGAACATTTTAGTCTCAACCTTTTTTCTTGCGTTGGATTCTTTATCAGTTGAATCAATTTCTTCCTGTTCAATAATCATTACGCGCCTCTCACCATCGTCATTAATTTCAATTTTCATTTTGCCAATAGCCACTTCCAAGCTGTCGGCAAATTTCTCCATTGACATTTCAAACAGCTCCAAACTATCCTCCATAATTTTTAAAACTATATCCATCTCTTCATGATCTGCAAAATCAGGCATAGGCGGAATCGGGGGTATCGACGGAATATCTCCCCGATATCCTTTGGCGCTCATGCTATCAATTTTCTTAAGCGATTGATTCAGGGTTTTAATGGCTTTATCCAGCTGCTGCATGGCATCATCATAGGCCTTTTGATGATCAGCTCCTTTACCGGTTTCTTTTTCCGGAATCGAAGGTGGTGCCTCCACAATTTGTGCTTGGCTGAATGAAAATGACAAGAGGAAAAGTGAAATGAAAATTATTTTCATGTATGATGGTTTATTTATTTTTCTTTTTGAATGAAATGACTTTATGAAATTTTATATAGGGATTATTAATATTCAATTGAATGGGATTGTTTTTGATATGTAATTCAAGCGGTGCTTTATTCAATCTTTCGCCCCGGCCACTTAACCGAACAATTTCAGAACCTAATATACTCGCAATTTGCAGCCAGGCACCTGCTTCGGTTGTATTGCGTACAGGCACCTGAGGTTTCATTAATCCTTTAGTCCAGATAAAACTTGCATACGACACACGCGGATATATTTTCATTGCGGTGTGTGCAAGAATTTTCATTGGTTGTATGTTGGTCTGCAGAGGAGTTGTTGAAATTTGGTTGCTTAAGAATTGCTTCGGATAATTTGTTGATACTTGTTTAGAAAAAACCGCTTGTTTTTCGGAAGGAAAATTATCCGCAATGATTGCATTGTTGTTTGAAGAAGAAGTGCTGCTAACTTTTGATGGTTCGCTATTTACTCTTGATTGATTATTATTCAATGAATTATTTTCAGCAACAACTACTGGGTTTTCCGATGGCAGATTAATTAAATATTTCTGTGAAAAAAGCAACACAAATAATAAGGATGCCGCAATGGAGGCCACATACAGCATGGATCGGTACATTGGAATAACTCCGGCATTTTCTTTTTTCTTCAGCAAACCTTTATTTTCAAAAACTAAACTTTCATCAGGAATTAAACGGGTTAATTCAAAAGCTTCCCACTCCGATTTAATATCAGCATGGTTATGAAGAAATAAATCTAACTCCGCATTTTGTTCGGTGTTAAGCATACCTTCTAATTTCTGAATGAGGAAGTCTTCGTAATTATTTCTGTTGATTTTCACTGGATAGTTTATTTGTTCATTGGTTCTATTAGTCAATTATTCATATATTTTTTTACAGATGTTCCTTTCTTTTTCAAATCACTTTCTCCACGCCAACTAAGTAATCTTTCAATGTTTGTCTTGCTCTGAAAATGTAAACTTTCACTTGCGATTCGGTTAAGCCGGTAATGTTTCCGATTTCAGCGTAATCATACCCTTCGTAGTCTCTCAGCATCACCACATTTTTCTGTACTTCAGGTAATTTACTAAGTGCTTGCTCCACAATTTCCTTCACGCCTTTGTAACTTCTGTCAGGCGCCTCCATCAAATCTTCATGATGGTCTTCCATTCTTGTTATCCGCTTCATTTTTCTCACCTGATCAATGAAGTTATGATAGGCAACCGTGAAAAGGTAACTCCTGCATTTTTCAAATTCTACCCGCTCATGATTTTTCCAGAGAATTTCAAAAGCATTCTGCACCACATCATTTGCATCATCTCTGTCGCGAGTGTTTTTGTAAATGAATCGAAAAACCCGGTCGGAGTATAATTCAACACTTTGGTTGTATTCCTTAACCGTCATTTAACAGTGAAGCGCATTTGATTATTAAAATGTTACAGAAAGAATATTTCTTTTGTATTTAATTCAAATATCAGCTTAATATTTTATAAAAATAATACGATGTGAAGTGACTGTATTAATTACTGCAAAAATTATATTTCATCCCTGCTTGCAGCCCGACTAAAAAATTATGCGGATAATTGAATGGGCTAACTCGTTGCGCTTCTAAAAAAATGCGGTTGCCATAAGACGCACTTGCTCCGGTGAAAACCGATAGATGACTATTTAATTTAACAGACACTTCAATATTCGCTTCAGCCGATAATTCAGTTTGTTTGAATTTACTATCAATGATATAATCACTATTTGAATATTTTACTTCCTTCAATTTTCCATAATTAGCTCCAATAGCCAGGCTATACGAAACTTTTTTATTTAAAATACCCGACCAGATTTCAACTTCATATCGGAGTTTTAGTGGAAACTGCTGGTACCGAAGCGAAATTTCATAATCATTATTTACAGGCTTCGAGTTTTTCTCTCTTGACATAGTCACATTTGAATAGTTGACTCCTTTATCAGAAAATACAGTATACCCCATTTCAGCACTCAGGTGCTTTAAAAACCGGTATCCAGCAAAAACTGTAATTGCATTTCCGTATTTTGGCTTGCTTTCATAATTGGTGTTTTGTTTCAGTTCCTGATCTTTGAATGTCGAATTATTAATATTGAAATACCCGCCGATGTATAAATTATTGTTGCAATTGTTTGTATAAAAGAGATTTCTTAAACTGAATTTTTTATTTTTTAGTAGTTGAATGGTGATTTGTTTATCTAAATCAACCGCCTGCGAATTTTGATATTCATTAGTAAATAAAATAGTTCGGGGATTAAAATAATTGATATTGTTTATTAAGATTTCAGTAGTTGCGGTTGCAATTGTCGAAGCCCCAATAGTTGTTTCAATGTTATTCTGAATATTTTTCCTACCTGTAAAAAAATGAATGGATACATCTTGCTTTGATGACAAATGTGCCTTTGAAATTAGATTCTGATTTTTATGCTCTGATACATCAGGAGTGAGTATTTGCCCATCAAAATTCGAAACTATCTTTCTAGTGGCGGTCGGATCAAGTACAGCTGTTAATGTAATTCCGGTAATTAGTATAATGCCAATTAGTAATCCAAAGACCTTGCGTTTTTTATGTGCATTTAATGAAGCATTACGATCAAGCCCGGCTGAAACACGATACCAAACCCTGGATCGGGGTTCAACACGAATTCCGCTTAATTTTTCGCGAAAAACTTTGTCAGTATTATTATCAGAGAACTGCTGCGGCATATTGTACTTTATTGGTTTGGACTACCATCTTTTGTAAAGTGTAACGAGCTCTTGCCAGTTGCGATTTAGAAGTGCCTTCGTTAATGTTCATTATTCCGGCAATTTCTTTATGCGAATAACCTTCAATGGAATAAAGGTTAAACACGGTGCGATATCCGGGTGATAAGTTTTGAATTAATTTCATTAAATCATCAGCTGCTAATTGACTGAAGCAATCGTCCTGCACAATGTGAAGTGGTACATTTTCAACATCCTGCATTTCATTCATTACTTTATTTTTTCTTAAACATTCAATGGCTGTGTTTACAAATATCCTTTTCAACCAACCTTCAAATGAACCTTCGTTTCTGAAATTTTTTATGTTGTTGAAAACTTTAATAAATCCTTCCTGTAACATGTCTTCCGCCTGGTAATAATCATTTGCATATCGTAAGCATATTGCAAACATGGTAGAGCCATGCTGGTTATACAGACTTTCCTGATACTTGCGTTCACCCCTAAGGCAACCGGTTATCAGATCAATGTCAGAATAATGTTTTTTGATTCTGAATTTCATAAGTTCAATAGTTTAAAGAGTTAAATGTAATGAAAAGGGTTGCAAGTCAAAAGCAAATTAAAACACAGGTTAGTTACTTTATTTAATATCTGTTTGTTTTCTTGAGGCAAAATATTTTGTTTTCATTTTATTCTGCAAATTCAGATTGAAGAAATTCTTTCATTTTTGAAAACGCTATTGTCCGGTGGCTTATTGTGCTTTTTTCTTCGATGGTCATTTCAGCAAAAGTTTTAGTATATCCATCGGGTTGAAAAATTGGATCGTATCCAAATCCGCCGCTTCCTTGTTTAGTTAAGCAAATTTTACCCTTTATCACTCCTTCATAAAGAAATTCTTTACCTTCAATAACTAACGCAATTACAGTGCGAAACCTTGCATTTCGATTTTGATGATTATTCATTTCCATCAAAACTTTCTCAATATTTTTTTCTGCAGTTTTTTGCTCACCTGCATACCTGGCACTCATTGCTCCCGGGGCTTCGTTTAGCGCTTCAATTTCTAATCCGGTGTCTTCCGAAAAACAATTAATTCTGAATTTATGATAAATGAAATTTGCTTTTTCCAATGCGTTTTCTTCGAGCAACATGGATGATTCATTTAATTCTTCATCAAATTTCAAATCAAATAAGGTTATTAATTGATGGTTTAAACCAATTAAATGTTTGATTTCATTTACTTTATTTTCGTTTTGTGTAGCAAACAATAATTTCAATTTTTAATATTTAGGGTGAAAATAATTGCTTCAATTGTGGGAATAGCTCTTTCTTTTTCACATCTGAATTAAATAATTCAGCAAATGAGTCAGTTGGCAATAAGAGAAAATCAGCCGTTGTTATAATCTTGTTTTTGGTTATCTCCATATGCAATCCAAAATCAGCAGTATTTATTCCAAACGAAATAATAATTTTTGGTTGCAGCGTTCTTTTCAGATTGGAAAAATAAACTTGAGTAAATTTTAAATCAAGAATTCCTATTTCATTTTCGTTCGATTTCAAATTGTTAATCATTCGCTGAAACATTAATTCAATTTCTGGTATGAAAACCGGAACACCTTCGCCTTGAGTAATAAACAATATTTTTTTTTTAAATCCGCCTCTTAAATTAAAATCATAATGAATAATTTCTTCAGGAATAAATAATTCTTTTCCAAATAATTTTCTAAGCGCTATCTGTTCTGTTTCGATTTGCAATTTCAATAGTTTTTTGTGATGCCAACAAAAATATTGAAATCAATTAAAATGAACGGAAAAAGATTATTGTCGCTGATTAATTGAATGTAAATACATTTCGCCCAAAACCACATGCTGCACAATCTGTTTTTATGAAAGAGTTTTTTCTGTTTTTTTATCGCATTTATTCATGGATCATGTTTATTGTGTTGATGTTTTTATTTCTGCCATTTATGATAGTTGCCGCATTGTTCGGAGTTTATGTCGGTGGCAGCATTATTTTTTTATTGATAAAATTTTGGGCGCGTACCTGGTTTTTTTTATGTGGCATTAGTCATGAGAATGAAGGGGCTCGACCTGATAATTTACAAGGTCCGTTTATTTATGTTGCCAATCATGATAGTTATCTTGATGCGCCGGTCACCATGCTTTCATTGCGGGGGCAGTTCAGGGCTTTAGGCAAGGAAGAAATAAGACGGGTGCCGGTGTTTGGCTGGATATATCGATATGGAGTGATTTTGGTTGACCGAAGTGATAAAGTAAATCGGGCTAAAAGTATTCGCATATTAAAACATGTGCTTTCAAAAAAAATCAGCATTATCATTTTTCCTGAAGGTGGGTTTAATTATTCTGAAAAACCACTCAGTAAATTTTTTGATGGAGCGTTTCGGATTGCCATTGAAACACAAACACCCATTGTACCAATGGTATATTTGAATGTGAAAAATATTTTACCACGCGATTCTTTTTTTAAAATGTCACCCGGAAAAACGAAAACTATATTTTTAGAAAATGTTCCGGTAGCCGGTTTAACATTGGATAACCTTTCAGATTTAAAAAACCAAGTGATGAAAATGATTGAAACAGAAATAGTAAAGAATGAAATTCGTAATAAATTAATTTTCAAGTAATCCTTTCGAACTTGTATAATGGATTCACTCACACACATAGTAATCGGCATGATACAGGGCGAATTAATCGCCGGTAAAAAAATTGGCAGAAAGGCCATGCTTTTTGGAGCCATTGCGAATAGCTTACCGGATATTGATGTGGTCACTTCCTTTTTTGTATCAGTCGATAAAAGTTTGCTTCAACACCGTGGATTCACCCACTCGATTTTATTTGTAATTATTGCTTCAATTGTTGCAGCTTATTTATCTAATAAAAAGTATCAAGCAATGAATTTTTCAGGGTGGTTAATGCTTTGGGGTTGCGGCTTGTTTTCGCATATACTTATTGATTCAATGACCGCTTACGGAACCGGTTGGTTTGAACCATGCACACATACCCGAGTTACATTCAACACCATTTTTGTTGCTGATCCGTTTTATTCATTACCATTTATTATTTCAGCCATTGCATTATTGATTGTGCGAAATAATAGTAAATGGAGAACCGCCTGGGCACTTGCCGGATTAATTCCGTCGATCGGTTATTTAGGTTACACTTTTTATAACAAGGCAACTATTAATAAAATTGCTGAAAAAAATTTCCATCAACAGGAAATTATAGTGAATCGATACATCACTACACCTACCCCATTAAATAATTTTTTATGGTTCATACTGGCTGAGGACAATACCGGATTTTATACCGGTTATTATTCGGTGCTTGACAAAAACGATAGCGTTTCATTTAGCTATATTCCGGGCAATCATGAGTTGGGAAATGATTTTCAGAATGACCCGGCATACAACCGGTTAATTCGGTTTTCGCAGGGATATTACTGTTTAACAAAGGATAGTTCCGGAAACATCAGCCTGCACGATTTGCGTTTTGGATTAGCCGATTTGTTTGGCGATAAAAACGATTTTGTATTCAATTATGATTTAAAAAAAGAGGGGGACCAAATGGTTATTCAACGAGGAAGAATGAAAGCTATCAGTTCAGAGTCATTCAAAAAATTAATTGAACGGATAAAAGGAATTTGAATTTTTTCACCGTATAAATTTGTGTTTTATTTTTCTAATTCCTATGAGCAATTCATTTTTTCAGTTCAAACAATTTACAATTCAGCAGGCAACTGCCCCTTTAAAGGTTACTACCGATGCTTGTTTATTTGGCGCATTGATTGAAACTAAAGAAGCAAAATCAATTCTCGATATCGGCACAGGAACCGGTTTGCTTGCATTGATGCTTGCACAAAAATCAGATGCAACTTGTATTTTGGGTGTTGAAGTAGATAAGCACTCCGCGGAATCAGCAATAGAAAATTTTAATGCGTCGCCATGGAATGAAAAAATGAAGACAATCCATGCAGAGGTTTCATTCTGGAGTGAGCACACCGATTCAAAATTTGATTTGATAGTTTGCAATCCGCCGTTCTTTACCTCACATAAAAAAAATGAAGATGAACGGAAATCATTAGCTCGTCATAACGATTCACTTTCTCACGAAAATTTATCAATCGTTTTATCAAAACATCTCAGTGAAAACGGAACTGCATTTATCATGCTTCCACCAAATGAGATGATTGTATTTGAAAATTATTGTTCTGTTCAGCATTTATTTCCTGAAAAAAAAATGGTGATTTCTTCTTCTGAAGCAAAAGCCCCACATCTGTTTATCATTTCATTTTCATTCCATCCTGAAAATTTTCAACAAGAAAAAATATTCATTCACGAAAAAGATGGAAAATATACTGAGCGATTTATGGAATTACTCGCTCCGTATTATCTGCATTTGTGAAATAGCTATTAGCTGTTAGCCGCCAGGTGTTGCAGTTATGAGAAATTTCTGCATTCAATAAGCTCAGTGCTAATCGCTAATCGCATACAGTTAATCGCATACAGCTAAAAACCGCCTACAATTCACTACAAGCATTTTGTTACTGTTGAATGTAACATACAAAGCCTCTTAACTCAGGAAATATTTTTGTTGAAATAATAAATAATAATCTAACATCGTTTAAACACGCATAATAAATAAAATGAGTTTACTACTTCAAATAAATATGGCCGCAGATTCAATTAAGGATACTGTTGCTGTTGTAACTACCAATCTTGTTACAACAGGAGTTCCTGCTGAGTCGCTTAGTTTTTTGCAAATGCTCATGAAGGGCGGATGGGTAATGATTCCAATCGGATTATTATCGGTGCTGGCACTTTATCTTACAATCGAACGGTTTTTAACTATTCGAAAAGCTTCGCGCATTGATGATAATTTCATCAAGAGTATTCGCGATTATCTGGTGAATGGAAAAATGGAAGCTGCCATTGCACATTGTAAGAATCAAAATACCCCAATCGCCCGGTTGCTGTTGAAAGGAATAAAAAGAATAGGCAAGCCAATTAAGGAAGTTGAATCGGCAGTAGAGAATGAAGGGAAACTGGAAATTTATCGTCTCGAAAAAAATATCAGCTGGTTAGGGATCATTGCCGGCATTGCACCTATGATGGGCTTTGTTGGAACTATTAGCGGAGTGATAAAAATTTTCTATACCATTTCGATTGAGAAAAATATTTCGATTGACATTATTGCCGGCGGCTTGTATGAGAAGATGATTACATCCGCTGCCGGTTTGATAGTTGGAATATTCGCTCACATTGCATTCCATTATTTGAACAGTATGATTGACCGTGTGAGTTACCAATTGGAAAGCAATGCAATAGAATTTGTTGACCTCATACAGGAACCTACATCATAATGAATCTCAGAGGAGGAAGAAGAAGTCGACTTAAATCGGAAGTGAGCACCAGTTCATTAAACGATATCATGTTCATGTTGCTGTTGTTCTTTTTAATTATTTCAACCATGGTAAATCCATCCGTAATAAAATTGATTTTACCACGGGCAACCGGCGAACAGACCGTTGCTAAGAAGATGATTAATGTAAGTGTTGATGCGAACAGGAATGTAACTATTGATGATGCACCTGTTTCAATTGAAACTTTAGAAATTTCTTTACAAGAAAAAATAAAAACGGTTGTTGATCCATCAGTGGTTTTAAAAGTTGATGCCTCATTAAGTGTTCAGGATTTTGTTGACATACTTGACATCGGAGCTAAACTGAAAGTGCGGATGGTGCTTGCCGTTCAAAATAAAAATTAAATTTTATGGCGCGTTTGTTTGAATTGGAAAACGACCGGATTGAAAAACAAAATCAGGTTAAAGGAATGCTAACCTCCATTGCGATACATGGAATATTAATTATCCTTTTCTTTTTTCTCACTGGTGTAACTCCTCCGATACCTGCATGGGATAGCGGTGGTGTGGAAATTAATTTCGGATACATGGATGATGGAATGGGCGATGTGCAACCGATTGCGACTGAAGTTGCGCCGGTGTTGCCTCAGGCGGTGAAACCTACTACTCCAGAAAAAAATGTTGGCGATAAAATTATTTCGCAGGAAAATTCAGATTTAGTGGTTAATTCAAAAAAGAAGAACGACAATAAAAAGAAAAAAACTACAACTGTAACAGTCACTCCAACGGATAAAAAAACGGAATTAAAAATACAGGAGCAACCCAAAGCAGTTTTTAAAGGTTGGACAAATACCAACAGCACCAATGAAGGCAATGGAAATAATCCTGGCGACAAAGGACAGTTGAATGGAACACCAACCGGAACTGCTTACAGCGGAAACCCCGGAATAAATGGCGGACCTGGCGGTTTTGGAAATGGGAATAAATATAATCTTACAGGAAGAAAAATGATGAAGGAACCATCACTGAAAAATAATTCGCAGGAAACAGGAATTGTGGTGGTGAAAATTAAAGTGAATAAACAAGGGAAAGTTGTTTCAGCTGATGGTCCGGCTCAGGGTTCAACAACTACATCTACATATTTATTAACTCTTGCAAAGCAGGCATCAATGGCTGCTCAGTTTGATGTAAACTCAGCTGCGATGGATGAACAATTCGGGACCATTACTTATAATTTTAAGGTGAAATAAAATTTCGTTGAACAAATTTTTTGCTTGTGGAACAGAATTATTTTGAAATATTTCTTTGAATAAATATTTCCTAAGAATATTTGCTGTGTGAATTATCAGGAAACACTTGATTATTTATTTTCTCAACTCCCAATGTTTCATCGTATTGGTGCGGCTGCATACAAGGCAGATTTGAATAACACGATTGCCATTTGTAACAGTTTAAATAATCCGCAACATAATTTTAAGAGCATTCATATTGCTGGGACCAACGGAAAAGGTTCTACTTCGCACATGCTTGCGGCCATTCTGCAAACCGCAGGTTTTAAAACCGGACTTTATACTTCACCTCATTTAAAAGATTTCAGAGAAAGAATCAGAATCAATGGTGAAATGATTGCTGAAAAAAAAGTGATTGACTTCGTTGAAAATTATTCGAAATTGTTCGAAGAAATAAAGCCATCGTTCTTTGAATGGACAGTTGGTTTGGCATATGAATTTTTTTCAGAAGAGAAAGTTGATTTTGCTGTAATTGAAACCGGGTTGGGTGGTCGATTAGATTCAACAAATATTATTACTCCGCTGCTTTCTATAATCACCAATATCAGTTTCGACCACAAAGAATTGTTGGGTGATACACTTCAGAAAATTGCAGTTGAGAAAGCAGGAATTATCAAACCAAATATTCCGGTAGTGATTGGTGAAACACAATCCGAAACAAAAAATGTTTTCATTCAAAAATCAAAAGAGCAAACTGCACCCATTGTTTTTGCTGAAGAAAATTTTAATGTAATCGAAAAAAACTATTCCGGACTTCAGCAAACGCTTACTGTTACAGCAGAAAATAAATCACAGGATTACATACTTGATCTTTCGGGAAAATATCAGCAAAAAAATATCTGCACGGTGCTTGCTGCTATTACAGAATTGCGAAAGCAAAATTTTAATATCACCGACGAACAAATTCAACAAGCGCTTTCCAACACAAAAAAAGTTACCGGATTGCGTGGTCGCTGGGAAATTTTGAATGCCCGACCATTAACTATCGCCGATGTCGGTCACAATGAAGCTGGAATTAATGAAGTGATGGAACAAATTCATTCACTCAAAAAAGAAACTGTTCATTTTGTTTTGGGAATGGTGGGCGATAAAGAGCGAAAAAATATTTTGCAACTGCTTGCAAAAAATTTCAATTACTATTTCTGCAAACCGAGTATCCCAAGAGGTTTGGATGAAAATATTTTATTTGAAGAAGCAACTGCAATAGGGTTGAAGGGAAAATATTTTGATTCAGTACAATTGGCCTACGCTGAAGCAAAAAAAAATGCTGCAGAAAATGATTTGATTTTCATTGGCGGAAGCACCTTTGTTGTTGCGGAAATAATTTAACTATTCTTTAATAAATTTATTGATAATGTCAGGCTGTTCGAAATTGGTTATCCGAACAAAATAAATGCCTTTGGATACTGTGCTGATATTAAAACTTTCAAGCCATTTTCCTTCATCAAAGAATTGACTTTTGCTTAACAAGATTCGCCCCATAACATCAATCAGTTCTATATTGTATTCACCTGGTTCAATCAATTCAAATAATACATTTAGTTTGTCATTGGCTGGATTAGGAAACAATATAAAGTTGTTTTCACTTATATTAACTAATTCCGACTTTGCTGAAGCTGTTATGTTAAATGTTTTAGTAAGAGAATACGCCGACCAAACTCCATTACATTTTGGTCTTACTTTCCAGGTGTAAGTACCAGGGTTGAGGTTGTTAAGAATTAAATTGTAATTGGTAGTGGAGATAGTAAAAGCAGCGCCGTTAAGTGTAATGCGCACTTGAAATTGTTCAGCAATTGTACAATTCGACCAATTTAATGATGCCATATTGCTGCTTATTATTTGCGATAAATTGGAAGGTTTAGTGCAACCGAAATTTGCTGCCGTTGTGTATTTTACATTCACTAAATCTATTGCAGGCGGGCATGTTCCATTATTAACTGTCCAACTTAATTGATTGGTTCCAACTTTTAAATTGGTTACTAAAGTATTGGCATCATTAATATTTATAAATGAAACAGGTGGAGTTGTAGTACACGACCATAAACCCATTCCATTAATCGTATTCACTCCGGCCATGTTTACTTTGTTTATGCCATTGCAGGCAATTAAATCGGGTCCTGCGTTTGACATGGACATTGAAGATATTATTATATCAACTGATGATTGTAAACTTTCACATCCGTTCAAAATAAATTTTACAAAATATTCACCGCTGTTTAATGTCTGTACATTATTTAAACTTACTATTCTGGTATTGGCAATAAATCCGTTAGGCCCATTCCATAAGTATTGAATGCCGGGGATACTGTCGGTTTGCAATATTATTTGATTGCCAACACATGCCAATGTGGAACTTGCTGTAATAACCGGATTTATCGCACTAAATAGATTTAGTAAATTAACTTTTCTAACTGTTTTAGAGCAAGTGCCTACCGTTGCAATGCAGGTGTAAATTCCAAGAGAAGTATCCTGAGTTAAATTGATATTCAAATTGTTGCTTGAATAAATATATCCGTTATTACTAATCCATAAATAATTTGCTCCTGAAATGATAGGAGCGTTTAAATTAATTATTGAATTATAACAAATGTTTGAAATGACGGATGAGTCATATTCAAAATCGGCTAAAACGCTATTTTGAATATGAATAGTATCAGATGAAATTCCAATACCAGTTGAATCATATGCTGTTACAAAATAATTAGCAGGTTCCGTAACATTTATATTCTGTGTTGTTTCACCGTTCGACCACACATTTTGAAAAACACTATTACTGAAAATCTGAATAGAATCTGTCAAAATACATTTAGGATTATTCCCGATAAAATATATTTCAGGAGAAAGGGATAACGAATAATTAATTTTTAAAATAAAACAATCACCTCCGGAGGATGAAGTAGTTCCATTAAAAGATTGTAAAGGATTAATTAATGGAAGATTTGTGCTGGTTGTGGAACCAATTACAAATGCGTTGTTAGAATTATCTACTGTTATTCCTCTAGCTTGTTCAATTCCGTTTCCGCCATAATAACTTGAGTAAAGACAATTTCCATAATTATTAAATCGTAAAATATAAGCATCGCGCTGACCGCCAAAAACCGGTTGGGTTGCATTAAGCAATGGAAATGTTGTACTTAACGAATAGCCGGTAGCCAATACATTACCTTTTTTATCAACCGCTATTGAATTTCCGTCTTCAGTGCCCGGGCCACCAGCATAGGTGGACCAAACTAAATTTCCATTACCATTAAATTTAGAAATAACAGCATCAGATGGAGATTTGTAAACAGTTTGCCAGGCATTTAAAATCGGATAATTGTTTTTTTTCGTTGTTCCGATAATGAAACAATTACCGCTTGTATCCAGCGCAATTCCATTTCCATCATCGTCCATTGTACTGCCGATATAGGTTGACCACAACAAATTATGACTGCTATTAATTTTCAAAACAAAAATGTCACTCGCACCTTTCAAAACTGTTTGAAATGCATTAAGCACGGGAAAATTTATACTTTTTGTTGTTCCAACTAAAAAAATATTATTGAATTTATCAATGCTGACACCGACCCCTTCATCATATCCTGAACCGCCAAAATAGGTTGACCAAAAGGGAAGCCCGGTTGTCAAATTCAGTTTCATCAGTACAATATCAGCATCGCCTGCATTAGTAGCCTGAATTGGATTTATCATAGGAAAATCAGTGCTTTTTGAATATCCTGAAATCAGACAGAAGTCATCATTAATAATTTTTAATCGCCGGAAAGCATCCAGATTATTTCCGCCATAAAAACTTGCCCAAATAGGAATTCCAGAGCTATCAAATTTTGCAATAAAAAAATCATCAGTATCATTTTTCGCAGGTTGATAAGCATTAAAAGTTGGCATATCGGCGCTTCGTGTTTCAAAACCTGCAAATACATTTCCGGCTGAATCAATATCAATCGATCTGCAAACATCAGCAAGTGAACCTCCATAATAAGTTATCCAAATGGGTTGTAAAGCGGGTGAAAGTTTCATTACAAATGCATCAAAACCTGCATGAACCGGTGAACTGTATCCATTTAACGCCTGAAAACCGGTGCTGTTTGAAAACCCTGCAGCATAAACGCAACCATCGATTCCAACAGCTATAGCTCTTCCATGCTCATCAAAGTTGTATCCAAAATAAGTTGACCATAACACAGTTGGATCAATAATTATTTTTTCCTTTTTATTATAATTTTTTAAATCGAAACCAATCACATTATTTGATAAGGTAAAATTTGAACTTACTGCCTTTTTTGTAAGTTCAGAATAGGAGAAGGGTTTACCATCAGAAATATTTCCAAATGGGGTTTCCACATTTATTTCACCTGAATTTGATTTTGATATTTTTGACGCACCCGAATATTCAAGTTTGATATTGCTGATATCAGCACCCGGCAATATTTCAAAATCATATTTAAAAACTGTTTTTCCGTTTTCTTCTTTTAAATATAATATCCAGTTTATTCCGGAATAAACATTTTCCAGTTTTATTTTTTTATAGTTGCTCGCTGAAATCCCATTGGGACACTGAGGTAAAAAATAATTTGATTTAAATGATTGCTTATCATAAGCACTGGCAACAATACCTGCATTGCAATTCAATAATTTAAGTTCCACTCTTATTGATTCTGACTTAAGATTTCTATTAATTATTTCATCATTTTCAGAAGGTTCAATTTCTGTGTTGCCGCCAGTTCTTTTTAAAATATAATACAATTTGTCGCGACTGATGTAAATACCCATATTTCCGAATTCACTGTAATAAATTATTTCATTCGCCGGAATATTGTTAGTGCTTAATAACTGTCCAATGTTTTCAGTAAAACCGATGGTTGATGGAAGTGTTTCATTAATACCGGTTGCAACTACTATTTTAGTTGATATAAAAAATATAAATAGCAGCAGTGTATTTTTTGAAATATTCATAGGTTTATTTTTAAAAATTCTTATTGCATAGCATTACGACCTTAAAATTAAATAGTTCAAGAAAGGTCATGATAAACAAAGGTCATTTATTTACTTTATAAACAAAAATAAGATTCTTATAAGTTAGAATTATAGAATTTAAGTTTTAGAGTAGTAAGGATTAGTTTAATTTGAATTAAAAACCCTGATTAGGACATTTGAAAGCTGATTTTTTGTGCTCTATTATTTTATACCATACTATTAGAAGTTCTATCAGTATAGATTAAAATATTCGAAAATTATTTATCTAATACGCAACAACGCTGTGCGATCAAAACAAAACTATTTTGATTAAATAATATTTCTACACTTTGATTTTGCAAAGTCATTCCCGCAATTACATTTGCGGCGGAGAGATGGCTGAGCGGTCGATAGCGGCGGTCTTGAAAACCGTTGAACCGCAAGGTTCCGGGGGTTCGAATCCCTCTCTCTCCGCATCTGAGTGCCTCGTGATTGTACGGGGCATTTTTATTTCATGAAACTATTTTTTTCCATGAAACAATTCATAGGTCTTATCAATAAATCCGTGACCAATATCGTTGTAATGAAGGCCGCCTTCAACTATTATGATTACTTGTTTTTTCAGAAACTCATTTTTATAATCAAGTTGATCAATATTTACTGTTTCATTTTTGTAAGGGCTCCATATTTTGCGGTTGTAATCCCAGAATTCAAAATTTTCGCTAAAAATCTTATGAGGCAGGTACGAAAAAATGAGTGTCCACGCGAAGCTGTCGCCGATAAATACTACATCAGGTTTAACGCAATTAACAGAATCAGTAATTTCTAAAATCGGATAAACATATTCTCCATCTCTGAATGGATTTAACAAGTTGAGGGTAGTAGCCAAATCGCCTTCCTGATAGTTGGTTTTATTGGTTGGAGGAGGCACATACCATCTGTAATTATAAAGTGGAATATGGAATTGCCTCCGAATGTATCTTGCAATTGAATCAGCGGCAATTGTTCCGGCGTAATAGCTCCAGTGCGCATTTCCTTTTGGAAAAATTTCGGTTGGACTTTTATCTTTTAGCGACCTGAAATAATTATTGAAATCAATAAATGGAATTTTACTTTGTGCCATCAGGTCAGAACAAGTTTTATAAATATTATCATTAGTGTAACTCCTTAAATATTTATCCGGAATATTTTCGGGCATAAATGATGGTTTATTGGGGGCAAAAACCACTAACAAATCAATGTTTCTTTTTTTTAACGAATCAGTTACATCCGTTAATAATTCAATTCGTTTGCTCATCCAGGTGCTATCAAACCAGGTATTGCCGGTATAAAAATCGATATCGATTTTTTCAAACAAGTAATTGTGTTTACCTACAATAATTTCCTTATTTGTTGATTCATTAAATACGGTAAAAGCAATTTGATTTCGTAACCGGACAAGCGCGTTTTTATTACTGATTTCACTTTCAATATAATTGCTCAAACTATCTTGTAATTCTAAGTTGAAAAAACTTTTCGAACTTATTTGCGGACAAACCGGTTTTATATATATGCCTTTTAATTCAGCAAGTTGTGAAACCGAGAAATGAAATACTTTTTCAGCCAACGGAAGACTTATTACTGAAATGAGCAGTGAAAGAAGAATAAGTTTGAAATTTATTTTTTTCATAGGTTAAAATCTGAAATAGATAAATGGATTAAAACCTGATGAAGTAATATCAGCCAATGCCAGAATGAAAAGGGCAACAGAAAGAATTACTCTTCCTGATAAAATGAAATTTTTGTTCGAAATATTTAATCCATTCCATTGCCATTGCGCCATTTTATCTGATAATGCCGCGAACGAAAAAATAATGGCAAGCAGCATTGTAAACTCAAAACGATTGGAATAAATAACTTCAGGATATCTGAACTGAAACGAAAACATTTTTTTTATAAACCCGATTGAATACGGCAAATCCGCTGAACGAAAAAACACCCAACCAACCATGGCAATAATGAAAGTGAAAATGGTTCTTGGAATTTTTCCGATTGGTTTTAAAAGTTTAATCAGAAATAATTTATCCAGCACAATAAAAAATCCGTGATAAGCGCCCCACACTATAAAAGTCCATTCTGCACCGTGCCAGAAACCGGATATCAGAAATACAATCCAGAGGTTTAAAAACATTCTGGATACAGAAACTTTATTTCCACCAAGAGGGATGTATAAATAATTTTTCATCCAACTACTGAGTGTCATGTGCCAGCGCTTCCAGAATTCAGTAATGCTTTGTGAAATATACGGGCTGTTAAAATTTTCAGGAAAATTGAAACCCATAAATTTTCCAATTCCGATTGCCATATCAGAATAACCGGAAAAATCGAAATACAATTGAAAAGTGTACGCTGTAATACCTAACCATGCTGTTGTAGAATTCATTTCGGTTGGTTGAAGTTTAAAAATATCATCAGCCACTTCACCGAGTACATTGGCAATCAAAACTTTTTTTGCAAGCCCTATAATGAAACGATACAAACCAAGCAATCGATAATCGTTGTTCAGCTGATGACGACGATCAACAATATCCTTTGCCAGAATATGATAAGTGACAATGGGCCCCGCTATTAAATGCGAGAACATAAAAATGAACAACATGTAATCGGTAAATTTTTTCAGCGGCTTGTGTTCGTCCCTATAGATATCAATGGTGTAACTCAATTCCTGAAATGTAAAAAAGGAAATACCGATTGGTAATACCACTTTCGTCCACATTACATTTTCAATGTTAAAAAGGTATAATACTTCATTCAGGTTCTCAACAAAAAAATTGGAGTACTTGAAGTACAATAGCATTCCAACATTTATAATTATTGAAATGAGGAGGTATAATTTGCGTTTTCTTCCTGCCGATTCATAAATGCGGTTACCGAGGTAGTAATCAATAACCAGCACAGCAAACAAAACAAAAATAAACTTAGGGGCACCCCACGCATAAAACAAAACACTGGCAATAAGCAGTGTATAGTTTTTAAATTTTACCGGCGTTATTAAATAGGCAATAATAAATACCGGAAAAAAATAAAGCAGAAATAAACTTGAACTGAATACCAATTGTGTTTAGTTTTTTATTATCAGATTTTTTCCTGTTCCAGAAAATTCAATACATAATCTTTCACGCCATTTTCCAGTGAGGTAAATGATTTGGTGTATCCGATGCTTTTCAGTTTGTCCATTTTTGCTTCTGTATAGTATTGATACTTTTCACGAATATCAACTGGTATATCGGTCCAGTCAATTTCCGGTTTTATATTCATAGAATTAAAAATACAGTTTGCTAAATCAATAAATGTTCGGGCTTGGCCGGTTCCTAAATTATATATACCGCTGTGTTTTTGTTTATTAAAAAAATACAACATCACATCCACTACATCTTTCACATAAATAAAATCGCGCAGCTGCATTCCGTCTTTGTATTCTTCTTTGTGCGAACGAAAGAGGTTAATTTTTCCTTCGGTTTTAATCTGACAGAAGCCATGATAGATCACACTTGCCATTCGTGCTTTATGATATTCATTGGGCCCATACACATTAAAAAATTTTAAACCGCACCAAAATGGAGGCATCTTCGAAGAACTCAGATTGACATCCAGAACCCATTTATCAAATTCGTTTTTCGAAACACCATAAGGATTCAATGGCTGAAGAGTAGGAATAATTGAATGGTCATCGTTATAACCAAATTCTCCGCCGCCATAAGTTGCAGCACTTGAAGCATACACAATCGGAATCTGATATTTAGCGCAACGAGTAAAAATTTCTTTTGAATAATTGAGATTCAAATCGTTCAGTAAAGTGATATTGAATTCGGCAGTATTAGTTCGGGCACCTAAGTGAAAAATAAAATCAATTGAGTCGTGTTGTAAATCCAGCCAATCAATAAACTCGGATCGTTGAATAGTATTTAAAAATTTTTTACCGGAGTAATTTCTTTTTTTTCTTTCCGATGAAAAATCATCAACCAAACCAAGATTGAAGTAACCCGCATTATTTAAACCTTGAATCAGACACGAACCAATAAAACCTGCAGCACCGGTAATAATTATCATTTTAAAAATTTCGGAGGCGAAAGTAAATAGTAGTTGGCATTAATCATTCGCCTGCAATTGTATTTGATACAGTAAATTTTATTTCGCGCTACATTCGCATTCGAAAAAAAACATAAATGAAAACTCCTGCAGATTCACACACAGTAATGACCGAGCTCGTACATCCGAATGATACGAATATTCTTGGCAACTTACATGGAGGCAGATTGTTGTACTGGATGGATATTTGTTCAGCCATTGCCGCCACAAAACATACCCATTCCACCGTTGTTACTGCATCAGTTGATAATGTATCGTTTCAAAATCCGATTTTTCTTTCTGACTTAGTAACCATTCATTCAAAAGTTGTCAGAGCTTTTAAAACCAGTATGGAAGTGTATATTGAAGTATTTGCCGAGAGTATGCCTGAACTCACTAAAATAAAAACACACGATGCGTTTTACACTTTTGTTGCAATTGATAAAAATAATAAACCCATTGAGGTAGAAGGAATAGTGCCGCAAACAGAAGAAGAACAAAAATTATTTGATGGAGCACTTCGCCGCCGGCAACTTAGGTTAATATTATCAGGTAGAATGAAGGTAGATGATGCAACAGAACTTAAAGCCTTATTTGTAAAAAAATAAAGCTCAATATTTTTTATGGTGCAAAATGCCATTCGCTATTGCGGATATTAAATAAAATTTAGTGCGTTGACTTTTTTGTTTAAACAGGCAGATTATTTATTGATTCTGTGTTCAACAAACAATATTTGTTAAACGAAAAATTAAAAATATAATGCTGAAACCCGATGCCAGTCTATCACATTCCAAATTCCATTAAAGTATTCGACACGCTTGTTTTGATATTTTAAATAATAAGAGTGTTCCCATACATCAATGCCTAAAATAGGTGCGCCTTTATCATTTGCATCGCCCATCATTGGGTTATTTTGATTGGTGGTGGTAACTATTTTCAAATCCTTTTGCGCTGTTTCTATTAGCCATACCCAACCTGAACCAAAAACTGAAAGACCAGCAGCTATCATTTCTGATTTTAATTTGTCCATATTTTCAAAAGATTTTGTAATGGCGGCAAGCAGTTCCTCCGAAGGTTCTTTTTTAACTGGAGAAAGTATTTGCCAGAAAAAACTATGATTCCAATATCCGCCGCCATTATTTTGTATGGCTGTTTTTAATTCAACCGGAAGCAGGGTGATTTGTGCAAATAAATTTTGCAATCCTTTACTCTGATAATCAGGAAATTTTTCCAGCGCAGCATTTAATTTATCGGTATAAGTCTGGTGATGTTTCCCGTGATGGATCATCATTGTTTTTTCATCAATGAAGGGTTCCAACGCATTGAAGCCATATGGCAATGCAGGAAGTGTGTAAGGATATTCATTTGAGCCAACCGCGTTTCCGTTCAAACCAAAAGTTAAAGCTCCGGCTGCTAATACTGATGTTTTAATAAAATCTCGTCGTGTATTTTCCATGAGTAATTTTTTATTGGCTGCAAATATCAACTTCTAATCATGTTGAATAGCATTTTGCATCTAAATTTGATGCATGAGCCATGTTGAAAATACAGAATTAAAGATTGAGGGGATGACTTGTTCGTCGTGTGCAAATACTGTTTCAAAGTTTTTACAGAGCAAGGGACTTCGCGATGTGGTTGTTGATTTCGCATCGGGCGAAGCAAGATTTATAGGTATGGAACCGCAAATGTTATCGCAGGTAAAATCAGGAATCAGGGAGTTAGGGTACCAGGTAATTGATGATTCGGATAAAACTTTAGCTAATCATTTTCTGTTCACAATTGAATCTAAATTTTATTTCAGTTTATTTTTTACGCTTCCATTTTGGTTGGGTATGTTTTTTCCCATCCCAATGTTTCATCATTATTATTTTCAATTAGCTATTGCCACACCGGTATATCTGTTAGGCGTCTGGCATTTTGGAAAAAGCGCATTCGCTTCTGTAAAATTTCGTGCCCCCAATATGGATGTTTTAATTTTTATCGGGAGTAATGCGGCCTTTCTGTATTCGATAATTCAGCAATTTATTTTTGGAAATACAAGTGATATTTTTTTTGAAACATCTTCGTCAATAATTACACTTGTTTTATTGGGAAATTTAATTGAAAAACGAGCTGTGTTGCAGACACGAACCGCCATTAATTCATTATTAAAATTGCAACCGGCTACCACTAAGCTGATTAGTTTTTTTGGCGATGAACGATTTGAAGTAATAACTGAAGTGAATATTAACCAAATTGATTCAGGAAATTATTTATTAATAAATGCCGGCGACAAAATAGCCGCCGATGGGATAATAGTTTGGGGAAATGGTGATGCCGATGAATCGATGATTACCGGAGAAAGTATGCCTGTAAAAAAAAGACAGGATGAAATGGTTATTGGCGGCACCACGCTCATTTCAGGCACCATAAAAATTAAAGTTACGGCTGTTGGAAAACAATCTACACTTAGCGGGATAATTGAATTGGTAAAGAAAGCGCAATTGCAAAAACCAAAACTTCAGAAAACAGCTGATAAAATAACTGCTTGGTTTGTTCCGGCAGTAATAAGTGTTGCAGTTGTAACTTTTTTTTTGAATTATTTTTTTCTTGCATCCGTATTTTCACAAAGCGTAATGAATTCGATTGCGGTACTGATTATTGCTTGTCCGTGTGCCATGGGATTAGCCACGCCCACCGCCGTGATGGTCGGTTTGGGAAGAAGCGCTCAAAAAGGAATTTTAATAAGGGGAGCCGATACATTAGAAGTGCTTTCCACCATAAAGCAAGTTGTGTTTGATAAAACCGGAACTTTAACAACCGGCGATTTCCGAATTAGCGAGTTAAAAATTATAGAAGGAAATGCTGATGAAATAAAATCTGTTTTAGTTGGATTAGAAAAATATTCTTCGCACCCGATTGCTAAATCAATATTGAAAGAATTGGTGAATCATCAGGCAAAAACTTTTAGTAATATTCACGAAAAAAAAGGAGTCGGAATTTCAGGTACTGATGAAACGGGTAACCTGTTTTCAATCGGATTAAGCAGCATGTGTAATTCTGAAAATGAATGGGTAGAATATGGTAGAACTTTAAACGAAAACCTGTTACACATTTTCGTTTTAAAAAATGAAAAATTAATAGCAGTAGTTTCATTAGAAGACGAAATAAAACCGGAAGCTAAACAACTGATTGATTTTCTGAAATCAAAAGACATAAAAACAATAATGCTTAGTGGCGATAAAAAAGAAAGATGCGAAACGGTAGCTTCCAGTTTGCATATTGACGAATACCACGCTCAGCAAAAACCGGATGAAAAACTGGCCTTTATCCGGAAATGCATTTTGAAATCGCCTACTGCCATGGTTGGCGATGGTATTAATGATGCACCGGCATTAGCGCAAGCTAATTTGGGAATTTCATTAAGTAATGGAACTCAGGTAGCCATTGATTCAGCGCAAATAATTTTACTCAATGGAAATTTATCCGGTTTAATTTCCGCCTTTTCAATTGGGCGCATTACACTTCAAACAATTAAGCAAAATTTATTTTGGGCTTTTTTTTACAATGTACTTGCTATACCTGCAGCAGCTTTTGGATTGTTAACTCCGGCCATTGCTGCTTTATCCATGGCATTTTCTGATGTGGTAGTTATTGGAAATTCAGTTCGTTTAAAATTCAGAGCAACAACAATCAAGTGATTCGACCAAAAATTTTGTTACTCCCTTCCTGGTATCCATCAAAAGTGCATGATACAAACGGAATATTCATTCGCCGGTTTGCTGAATCGATTGGTGATAAAGTGGAAGTAAAAATTTTATATGCTGTTTCATCTGAATCATCTACTAAAATAGAATTGGAAATAAATAATCAGGTCGGTTTTCAGGAATACTTTGTTTACTATCCTAAAATTAAAGCAGGACTATTTTCTTCTTTCTATAAATTAAAAGCCTTTTATCAGGCATATAATTATGGGTTCAATAAAATGAAAGCTGATGGATTTATTCCGGAAGTTGTTCATGTTCAGGTTGCTTTAAATGCCGGATTGTTTGCGCTTGAATTAAAGAAAAAATTTAATCTTCCGTTTATAGTTACAGAACATTGGTCAGGATATCTGAAAGAGGATGGCCGTTACCAAGGATTTTTGAATAAACTGACAGCGCGTAAAATTTTTAAAAATGCAAATGCTGTAGTTACTGTTTCAAGTGCGCTGGGCGAAAGTTTAGTTAAACATCAATTAATTAAAAGTTTTTATGTGGTACCGAATGCCCTTCAATCCGAGAAGTTTTTTCCAATAAATAATACTATTCAACCACAGGGATTCATACATATTTCCAATTTTGCGAAAGAGAAACAAGTATCGAAAATCATCAAAGCATTTCAAGCATTGCTTGAAAGTGGTATAAAAACAAAATTGATTTTGGTTGGTGAAGGTTATGAAAAACAAGCTTTGCAAAATCTGTGTTTAAATAATTCTCTGTTAGCAGATACAGTTGAGTTTTTGCCTTTTCAAACTCCGGAACAACTAAATCTGCTTATCAATAAATCGTATGCTTTAGTATTATTCAGTGCTTTCGAAACCATGAGCTTGGTAATGGCCGAAACATGGTTGTGTGGTAAGCCGGTAATTGTGACAAAAGTTGGCGGGATACCCGAAAATTTTAACTCAAAGGCAGGCATTATGATTGAGCCGGATAATGAACCCCAATTGTTTGAAGCAATGAAAAATATTTATTTAAATCACACGCAGTATGAACCGGCTATTTGTCGGGCACATTCAATTAGCAAATTTTCAAAAGAAAAAATAATAAATGATTATCTCAGTTTATATCTGCCTTTAATATCCAGGTAATTTTTAAAACCTGTTTCTTTTTTTGAATAAAATTTACCTTTTTGGAAGAATACTTTTTTAAAACAGTTGCTGCAAACTTGCTTTAATTAAATCTTCACTTAATATTTGAGCCACAAACAAAAACTAAAATTTTTAAAATCATGAAAAAAGTATTAACCCTTATTGCCGGTGTTGCTTTCGTAGCAGTGCTGTTTACTTCTTGTAAGAAAAATTACACATGTACTTGCACCATTACAGGAGGAACATCAGTTTCTTCTGACTATGGAAAAACTTCTAAGAAAGCCGCCACTGATGCATGCGATGCTTCAAGCGCTGCATTAGGAGCTAGTGGTTCTTGTTCATTGAGCAACTAAACTGATTAGTTAAATTTTAAAGGCCACCTTAACACAGGTGGCCTTTTCTTTTTTTATGCATTTTATCAAAATTATTTTCGCCCATTCCATCCGAATTTTATTAGGATTAATATTTATTGCATCCGGATACTTGAAGTTATTTCCAATAGAACCATTCGAATTAAATTTTATTGATTTAGGTATTGCCAATTGGTACACAGCCCCCATCATTGCGCGCGGATTAATTGGTTTCGAATTTTTACTGGGTGTGTTGCTTATTTTAAATTTAGGAATGAATAAATTCACTATCAAAGCTACTTATGGTATTCTGTTATTTTTTACCGCCTACTTGATTTATCAATTGATAACTATTGGCAATAATGGAAATTGCGGATGTTTTGGAACCTACCTGCAAATGACACCGCTTGAATCAATTGCAAAAAACATAATTATGCTTCTGATATTAATAACTATTCATTTGTTTCCTGCCCGATTTGTTATGCCGGGAAAATATTTTTTGATTCCATTTATTTTTTCAATCTCTTTCACTGCGCCATATATTTTAAATGTTCCCGACGCATTAATCAGCGGGCATAGAACAGGGGCAGTAAATTATCCCTTGCAGTTGAAAAGAATTTATTCTGACACAACCATTGTTAAACCTGCCATTGATTTATCTTCCGGAAAAAAAATAGTGGCATTCATGTCTTTAACTTGTGGGCATTGCAAAATGAGTGCGCTGAAAATGCATGTGTTACAACAGCGGAATCAGGATTTTCCGTTTTATATTTTGTTGCATGGCGATTCGGTTAAGCACCATAAAGAGTTTTTTGATTTTAGTAAAGCACAGAATATTTCACACTCTTATTTTAATAACGCTGATTTTTACTCGTTTGTTGGTGGAAGTTTGCCGGCTATTTTTTGGGTTCAAAACGACACTGTTAAGTTCAGAAGTTTATATATTGATTTAAACGAAAACGAAATTAAAACCTGGCTCAGATCTGGTCAGGTGCCCTTTACAAATGATACAATCAGAAATTCAGAAGTGCTGGTGTCAGATACAACTAATTAAAATTTATTTATAAGCTGAATTAATTAGAATAAAAAACTATTTGCTTTTTTCAACTACGATACTTTTTTTACCTGAATTTGTAATGGCTATAGCTTTTATTTTTTGAGAATCGGTAATTGTTATTTCGAATGGTTCTGAATATTTAATTGAAGTGGTATTAGGTTCACTGCCGTCAGTTGTATAATAATATTGTGCGCTATGCATGAGCGATGAAATGCCCACGACATATTTATTTTCAATTTGCAATCGTAATTGAATTTCCGGTTCAGGTACTCTGTAATTTTGTTTTCTGAGTTCCATAAAAGAAAAATGGCTTTGCATTCTACCAACAAAATCCCACCAATCATGCGATGATTTTTGCGACCAAACAACTTCCGACAAAGCCATTATCCTCGGGAAAATCATGTATTCCACTTGTTCGGGCGTAGTTAAATATTCAGTCCAAACATTTGCCTGAGCACCTAAAATATATTTCGAATGTTCAGCCGATAAAACAGAAGGAACAGGTTCGTACTGATATACTTTTTCTATCGGAAGAAACCCACCAATACAAATAGGTTCGTTTAAATTTTTCGATTGGCAGTGATCAAAATAACAATATTCACCAGGTGTCATTACAGCATAGTTGCCTTTTTGTGCAGCAGCAATTCCACCTTCTACGCCTCGCCAACTCATAATTGTGGCGCTTTCAGATACACCACCATCCAATATTTCGTCCCATCCAATCATTTTTTTGCCTTTTGAAATGATATGCAGTTCTATCGATTTAATAAAATAGGCCTCCACTTCATGATATGTTTTTAAATTTTCTTTAATCATTAAGTCAGTTACCTGCTTACTTTTTTTCCAATGATCAGGAGAAACTTCATCGCCACCAATATGTATGTATTGCCCTGGAAACAACGCCATAACTTCATCCAAAATATTTTTATAAAACTGAATAACCTCCGGTGTAGGACATAGCACTACCTCACTAACTCCCCAAATAGTAAGCACATTATAACTCATTCCGTAACAAGCTAATTCAGGGTAAGCAGCAATGGCGGCCTGCGAATGGCCCGGCATTTCAATTTCAGGAATGATGGTTACCTGACGAGCGGCTGCATAGCTGACAATCTCTTTAATTTGTTGTTGGTTATAAAATCCTTCGTATGGAATTTTATCACCAACATAAGGGTCAAAATTTTTTTCAACAATAGTTTCCTTTCTCCTGCTACCGATTTCAGTAAGTTTCGGATATTGTTTTATTTCTATTCGCCAACCCTGATCATCGGTTAAATGCCAGTGAAATTTATTCATTTTATAAAATGCCATCATATCAATGTATTTTTTAACAAATGCTACCGAAAAAAAATGGCGCGAACAATCAAGATGCATTCCTCTCCAATCAAATCGCGGATAATCATATATAGACATGCATGGAATTTCAAACTGTTGTTTTGGTTCTGATGGCATTAGTTGCAGCAGTGTCTGAATACCATAAAAAACACCTGCTTCCGATCCACTTATTACGATACTGTCATTCGTGATTAAAAGATGATAAGCTTCGTTTGAATTTGTTTTATTGTTTTTAGTATTTAACCGAAGCGCAATATAATTTTTAGGTTCTTCTGTTAACTGGGGGCGAACTGTGTATTGTTTTGCCAGGTACGAATTCAAATAGTTTGAATTGATAAACATCGCTTTATCAAAAACAATATTTACAGAATTTGAAAAAAGAAAATTCCCCTGTTTCAGTTCCATTTCAGCTGGAAATGGTATAATGGAATGAATTTGTCCGTTAATTTCTTTCGTGAAAAGAAAAACAGTCATTAGCGTTATAAAATAATATCTCATTATTAAAATTTTAATTTCTACAAATAAAGGAAAGCAGTAGTGAAATGTCTTGTTTGCTTACACATTAAATTTTCTGCTTAATTTTTTTCCATAGAATTTTGATAGGAACTTAATTCATTTACATTTGCGACTCCCAAAAAAACTGGTCTGGTAGTTTAGTTGGTTAGAATGCTGCCCTGTCACGGCGGAGGTCGTGGGTTCGAGTCCCATCCAGACCGCTCGGAAACTTCAAATGAAGTTTAATCCATTGAAAGCCAATCATGATGAATGATTGGCTTTTCTATTTGTTTCACCTTGTTTCACTTTTTACCTGAATTTGTTTCACCAATGTTTCTCCTCTTGCTGAAATGTTTCACCTCATGAAAAAAAATCACCTTTAAGTTCTACCTGAATGAAAAGAAAGGAAATGAAGAAAAGCATCCGGTTTATTTAAGAATTATTGTAAACAGGGTAAAAGCAGAATATGCTACTGAGTATTCGATTAACACTTTAGAATGGAATGAAGACAAACAGCGGACAAAAAAAACACTACAATAAATGAAGGGTTGAACAATATGGAAAACCGGATTTATGAATTAAAAAATATTTATACGAGGGCTGAAAAACAATTTAGTGCCTTCTTAGAAACAAATAACTTTAAACTCAGTGATGAAACGAGCGCTTCTTCACCATGCCGCCACGAACTTCGTTCACACTTTGAACTACTATAAAAGCACCGGGGTCTAATTTGTGAATGATGGCTTTCAGCTTTGGAATTTCCAATCGGGTAAGCACACAATAAACAATTTTTAAATCGCCGTGCTCGCCATGAAAGCCAAAACCCCGTTCGCCTTTCAATATGGTAACACCACGGCCCATTACTTCAATCACTCCTCTTCGTATCTCTTCATTTTTTTCAGAGATGACCATTACGCTGGTGTATTCTTCAATTCCCTGAACAATAAAATCTACCGTTTTGCTCGCGGCCAGATAAGTGAGTACTGAATAAAGCGCCGCTTCCATTCCTAAATAAAAAGCAGCAACTGAAAAGATAAACAGATTTATAACCAGAATAATATCGCCAATCGAAAATGAAAACCGTTTGCTCAATGCAAGCGCTAATACTTCAGTACCGTCTAAAACTCCACCACCACGAATAGCAAAACCAATTCCGGCACCGAGAAAGAATCCACCGAAAACCGCAATCAATAATTTATCTTCAGTAATAACCGGAAGCTGAATAAATAATAAGGCGATGGCTAAACCTAAAATTCCGATTGCCGATTTTAAAGCGAATGCCCAACTGATTTGCCTGTAACCCAAAATAACAAACGGGATATTGAAAAGTATGATCCAGACAGAAACGGAGGTGTTACTGGCTAATGATGATAAAATGGAAATGCCTGTTATGCCTCCATCAGTAAACTGATTGGGAAGTATGAAGCCTTTTAATCCAACCGACGCACATAATATTCCAATGCCAATGAGAAAAAAATCAAGTGCTATTTTCCCACGCGAAGCATAAGTTGATTGTTTCATTCGCGCGAAAAATATTTTCAGTTTAGTTAATACTGCAAGTTCTTTTTAAACAGAAATAATTTCTATTGTACAAACTCGCAAATGCGCGAATGATTTTTCATTTTTACATTTTAATTTTTCATTTATCAAATGACTCCCGAAAGAGAAAATAAAATCAATAGAGTAATTGCAAAACGGCAAACTGATTTAACACTGGTGTTTGAAAATGTAAATGACCCGCACAACATCAGCGCGGCACTTCGCACTTGCGATTCTGTTGGAGTTAAAGAAGTTTATATTATACAGACAATCGAAAGACCTTACACTAAACTCGGAAAGAAAAGTTCGTCGAGCGCAAGCAAGTGGATTGATATTCACTGGTTTTTTTCGGTAGAAGAATGCATGATTGAAGTTCGGAAAAAGTATAAAAATATTTTCGGCACTAAGCTGACTGAACAATCAAAGAACTTGTATGATTTGAATTTAGTAGAATCAACGGCACTGGTTTTTGGAAATGAACATTCAGGTATTTCTGATGAGCTTTCGGAAATGTGCACAGGGAATTTCTTAATTCCACAAGTTGGGATGATTGAGAGTTTGAATATTTCAGTTGCCTGCGCTGTTACACTTTATGAAGCATATAGACAACGAAGCATTGCGGGAAAATACAAAATACCCATGCTCAGCGAATCTGAATTACATGATGAATACTTAAAGTGGAGCGAGAAATAATTAATTCACAACGAAATATTCTTAAAGCCTTCAGCTTGCTTTTTAATTGAAACAGAATCAACCGGATTCATTTCGGCAATATGACCAAGAAGCTTTAATCCGCTGTGTTGCATAATAATTGCTTCAGAATCTTCATTGATATCGCCGTTAAAAATGATTCCAGCAACTGGAATGTTTCTATCCTTTAATGCAATGCAGGTAAGTAAAGTGTGATTGATATTTCCGACATAATTTTTTGAAATGAGAATGACCGGGTAATTCCATTTTGCTATTAAATCTATCATCATTATATCCTTCGTCAACGGGACCATAATCCCACCTGCCAATTCTATTAATAATGTATTATTTGTTGTTGGAGGAATTATTTTATTTACATCAATTACAAAACCTTCTCTTTTTGCAGAAGCATACGGAGACATTGCAAACTGCATGGGATAAGTTTCCGGATGAGTGACAATTCTCCCATCTGTTAATTTTGTGATTATATCTCTATCGCTATTAAATAACTTTCCGGCCTGTATAGGCTTCCAATAATCTGCTTTCAATGCATCGCATAACACAGCAGCTGAAATTGTTTTACCAACATCAGTTCCTATTCCGGCAATCACAAATTTTTTTCCGTTCATAGCATTCTGGTTTTGTTGTGAGTGAATGTAAATGAAATTTTATCTTCTTCAAAAAAAATGGAGAACTACTTAAGTAATTCTCCATTCATACAATAATCCGATTATAACTATCTATTTCGCAAAATCAGGTTGATCGGGTAATGTGCAAGTTCTATTGGCATTTACTTTTTTAAGGTAAGCCATTAGCGGGGTGAAATATTCAATCATTGGTTGCGCACTCATATCGGCTCCTACACAATTTTTCATGTGCTCCTTCCAATCCACACTTGCGCCGGGTTTCATTAATTTCTGAATAAATGCACCCACTTCCTTATTGCCCCAGTAATTGGTTGCATTTGGTTCCTGATGTAAAATATTTTTCGCGATATATACATGCCATTGAAACAACAATACATTGCTCATGCTGTAATCGTAATACTGCGCAGCATCATCGTTGATGTGAGTCTTGGTTGCTGCATCACAAAATTCTTCTCCGCGTTGTGAGGGGGGGACAATTCCCTGGTAGCGTTTTACTAAATCCCACCATTGTGTATTAAACTGATCTTTCGATAAATTCTTTGAATACAAATTGTATTCGAACTCGGTCATTACTCCGCTTCCCCATGGAATGTGCACGATGTAATCGAGTGCTTCTTTCAAGAGCATCATGGTATCATTGGTTTTTGCATTCGCATCCACCATACCTAAGCCTGCCAGAAATGGTTTTTGAAAAGAAGCCAGACCCATCATGGAACCCATTGCCTCATGGTAAGCACGATTTGCTCCGGTGCGCAAAATCATTGGCACTTCCGGGGTGCTGTATGATTGATAATAATAAATGTGACCTAACTCGTGCAACACGGTTCCCCACCATTCTGAATTTGGTTCAACACTCATGAGCGAACGAACATCGGTGTTGTTATCCATGTGCCAGGCAGAAGCGTGAGTGTTCTTTTTGTAACCGGCATCGGGAGCAACCGGATATAATGATGATTTATCATAAAATGTTTGAGGCAATGAATCAAACCCTAAGCTCATGTAGTACTCCTCTCCTTTTTTCACAATCCACTCTGCTCCTTTTTCTTTTAAGTAAGGGTCAATATCCAAACCTTCGACATTCACCAATGAAGTCCAGTCTTGTCCCCAGCGATTCGGCAGCCAGTCAGCAGGAATAAAATCAGGTATAGGTTGCTTGTATTTTTTTGCCAATTCGTAGCGCGCCCAAGTATGCAACTCGCGATACAGCGGCCACACATCCTTCATCATTCCGCGTGTAACACCAATTAAATCATCGGTGCTGTAACCATACTCACTTGCCTGGTACTGAAAGAAATCCTGGTAGTTGAGCGCCTGCACACTTTTGTTTCTTAAATCGCGGAGGTTGGTTAAACCATCTTTTAAAACTTTGCCGACTTCTTTTGATGCAGTCCATGCAGCATTGCGATCTTTCATGTTAGTAGAGTTTGACAAAATATCCTGAATGTTATTTGGAGTTACTTCTTTACCATTCATCATAAACTTAAAACCATACATCATTTCTGTTTGTTTGTTCTGTGCTGCGATTCGTTGCTTCACCACATCGCCGGCGGTTTCAGGTGTGTTTCCGGCAGTATATAATATTGTATTCAACTGTCGAACTTGCAAGTCGGATAATTTATCCTTGCTTTCTAAAAACTTTTTTACTTTTTCAATCACCTCCTTACTTCCGGTATATTTCGCAAAAGCGCCATCAGCATCAGCTGCATTTTTCGAAGCGATGGTATCGCCTTCCACAATGTGTGTGTTGAGCGCCCACTGTCCTTCATTGGCGGCAATCAATAATTTTTGAAACTCTGCATTGTAAGCTACAAGAAAAGTATCGACCTGACTGCTTACATCATCGTGTGTGGCTGATGAATTACACGAAGCAAGTACAACAAATGAGAGGGAGAGAATTAACAGGATGTTTTTAATCATGATTTATTTAAAATGTTTGTGGGGTGAAAATAAAAAAAGTCAGACATGGTGTCTGACTTTCTTTTGGTTGAATATTTTAACCGTTGTCATGCTGAGGAACGAAGCATCTCATAATAAAATTGGAGATTCCTCCTTCGTCGGAATGACAATTATCTATTTCTCCTTCTTGAGCAAAGCAATCTTTAACACTTCGTCCATGGTTTTCACGAAATGAAATTTGAGTCCCTTGATGTATTCGGGTTTGATTTCCTTGATATCCTTTTCATTCATTTTGCAAAGCAATACTTCCTTCATGCCTGCGCGTTTTGCTGCGAGAATTTTTTCTTTGATTCCACCTACAGGCAAAACTTTTCCGCGTAAAGTAATTTCACCTGTCATGGCGAGGAAAGGTTTTACACTTCGTTTGGTGAATGCTGATGTTAATGCAGTGAGCATTGTTACACCTGCTGATGGACCATCCTTTGGTATTGCACCTTCGGGCACATGCACATGTATATCTGTCTTGTCGAAAATATCTGCTTCGAGTTTAAAATCTTTTGCGTGCGATTTTAAATAACTTAATGCAGTAGAAACAGATTCCTTCATCACTTCTCCCAAACTTCCGGTAAGTTTTAAATTTCCTTTTCCATTGCTGAGTAAAGTTTCAATGTAAAGAATTTCGCCACCTACACTTGTCCAAGCCAAACCAACAGCCACACCAGCGGGAATTTCTTCTTTATAAATTTCATTGTCGAAACGAGGAGCGCCTAATATTTTTTCAATTTCTTTTTCGGTGAGGGTTCCTAATTTCTTTTTGCCCATTGCAATTTCCTTTGCGGACCAGCGCATGACTGATGCAATCTTTCTATCCAAATCGCGCACACCTGATTCGCGGGTGAAATCCTGCACCATTTTTTTCAGCATTTCCTTATCGAGTTTCACCTGATCGGGTTTCACTCCATGTGCTTCAAATTGTTTTGGCAACAAGTGACGAACAGCAATTTCCACTTTCTCTTCCAATGAGTAACCACTCATTTCTATAATCTCCATTCGATCGCGCAGGGCGGGCTGAATGGTGGCGAGCGAATTTGCCGTGGCAATAAATAACACTTTACTTAAATCGTGTTCGAGTTCGGTGTATTGGTCGTAGAAAGTTGAGTTCTGTTCCGGATCTAAAACTTCGAGCAACGCGGAAGATGGATCTCCACGAAAATCGTTTCCGACTTTATCAATTTCATCCAACACAATTACCGGATTGCTTGAGCCGGATTTTTTTAACATCTGCACTACCCTACCAGGCATTGCACCAATGTATGTTTTACGATGACCGCGTATCTCCGCTTCATCACGCAAACCACCGAGTGACATGCGCACATATTTTCTGCCGAGTGCTTTTGCAATTGATTTTCCCAATGAAGTTTTACCAACTCCCGGAGGTCCGGCGAAACAAAGTATCGGAGATTTCATATCGCCTTTCAATTTCAATACAGCGAGGTATTCGAGAATGCGGTCTTTAATTTTTTCCAAACCATAATGATCACCATCCAGAATTTTATCGGCATTTTTCAAATCAAAATTATCGGAAGTGTAGGTGTCCCAAGGAAGTTCGAGCAGCAAGTCGAGGTAATTCATGATGACTGAATACTCTGCGGCTGCAGGATTCATTCTTCCCAGTTTAGTAATCTCTTTATCGAATTGATCGGATGCACTCTTCGGCCATTTCTTTTTTGTGGCGCGCTCTTTTAAATTTTTTACTTCCTGATCATACGAATCGCCACCCAATTCTTCCTGAATGGTTTTCATCTGCTGGTGCAGAAAATAATCGCGCTGCTGCTTTTCAATATCGGTGCGAACTTTTGACTGTATCTGATTTTTCAGTTCGAGCATTTGAATCTCGGTGTTCAGGTGTTTTAACACAATCTGCACACGCTCTTTCAAATCATTTGCTTCGAGAATCTGTTGCTTCTCTTTTAATTCAATACTGAGATTGGATGCAATAAAATTTACCAGGAAGCTTGGTGAATCAATATTGCGTAACATCACATTTGCTTCTGTAGGAATATTCGGCGACAATTTTATGACACTTCCGGCCATATCTTTTATAGACCCAATCATGGCTTCAAACTCCTTATCAATTGGTGGTGTCGGTTCAGTTAGTACCTGTACTGATGCTTTGAAGAATGGTTCTTCGGTTTGCAGTTCTTTAACGGCGAATCGTAATTTACCCTGAAGAATTACGGTGGTGCTTCCATCGGGCATGCGGAGCATCTTTAAAATTTTTGCAACGGTTCCGATTTGTGTGAGGTCTTTGAATTGCGGCTCTTCAATGTTTCCATCGGACTGCGAGAGCACACCAATTAGCTTATCGCCACTGTGTGCTTCGCGAACTGCTTTAATTGATTTATCGCGACCAACAGTAATGGGCAGCACCACACCCGGAAACAAAACCGTGTTGCGCAACGGAAGAATGGGAATAATATCGGGTACAACGAGGTTTTTGGTGTCGTTGTCTTCTTCAATAGAAAGTATGGGCAAAAAATCAACTTCTTCTTCGCTGCCACCTTGCAATACCCAGTTTTTAAAATCGTTCATCAGAATTCCGGCTTTATAAATTTAATAAAAGCGAGGTGCAACAATAGCAAATGCACAGCCATTGACCAATATTGTTCAGTTATTTAATTATTCACGCCAATAAATCTTTATTGTATGACAGGGTTTCTATGATTCGGACAACTTAAGGAAAAAATTTAAATTTCTCGAAGTTGAAAAATTATTTTTTCATGCCAAATATTTATTAGGTATGAATAGATGCAGCCATTATTTTTGGCGCCTTCGCTCAAACCAAACCCTACTGCATGAGACAACTAAAAATTACAAAATCGATTACGAACCGAGAGAGCCAATCGCTGGAAAAGTATCTTCAGGAAATTGGAAAAGTAGATCTCTTAACAGCTGAAGAAGAAGTGGTGCTGGCAAAAAAAATAAAACAAGGCGATGAATTAGCCCTTGAAAAATTGACTAAAGCAAATCTTCGGTTTGTGGTGTCGGTTGCCAAGCAATATCAGAATCAGGGTTTATCGTTGAGTGATTTGATAAATGAAGGGAACTTAGGTTTGATAAAAGCCGGTCAGCGTTTTGATGAAACGCGTGGTTTTAAATTTATATCGTATGCAGTATGGTGGATTCGTCAATCAATACTACAGGCATTGGCTGAACAGAGTCGTATTGTTCGTTTGCCATTGAATAAAGTGGGGTCATTAAATAAAATTAACAAGGCTTTCTCGGCATTGGAACAGCAGTATGAGCGCGAGCCAAGCCCTGAAGAATTAGCTGAAGTATTAGAAATAAATACGGAAGAGGTTGAAACTACATTGGGAATAGCTGCACGACATGTATCGGTTGATGCGCCATTTGTTGAAGGAGAAGATAACTCGTTACTGGATGTTATTCCGAATTCGGGTGCTGTGGCTACTGATGATTTATTAGAATATAAAGATTCGTTACGAAAAGAAATTGACCGTTCGTTAAGCACATTGACAGACCGGCAAAAAGATGTGATAAAATTATATTTCGGAATTGGTGTTGAGCACCCGATGTCGCTGGAAGATATAGGTGAAAGATTTAGTTTAACTCGTGAGCGGGTAAGACAAATTAAAGATAAAGCGATAACAAAACTGCGCGGAGCTACCCGAAGTAAACTTTTAAAATCATACCTTGGCTGAAATTTTAAACAACAAAAAATAAAAATAAAAATGAAAACACTTTCACTTTCAAAAACAATTGCTGTTTCGTTAGGCGCATTGATAGTTGTGCTTGCAGTCGTATTTACTTTAAAGGCGCAAACACCTACTTTAAATCTTAAAGGCGGTTCGAAACTGGTTTATGCCATGCAAAGCTCATCGGTTATTAGTGATGTAACTGTTATAGTGAATACCATTGTACCTACTATTTCATTTAAATGGAAAACTTCGGAAACTGTTTATGGCAAAGTAATTTTTTCACAGGAGTCGTATAATTCAGGCAGAAAAATTTCTTCAAAATTATTTGACGACCAAAAAGGCGAAGTTGCTTTCTTCTGGATAAGTAAAGGAATGTTTGGTGAATTGAATCAGGGAAAAACTTCTTTTGCATTAAACGGAAGCGAAAAAATGGATGGCGTAGTAAAAGCCGGTGTTGAGCAATTGGAAATAAAAGTAAATGGTGTGATGAAATCAATTGAGGTGATTCATGCGAAATCGGCAACCGGAACATCAGGAGCTGAATTTTATGTATTGAATGATGTAAACAATCCGCTCATTATTAAAATGAAAACCGCTGATGGTGGATTTTCGTTAAAAGAAATTACTGAGTAAAAAAACTATTTATAACGAAATGCCTGCCGCCCCGAAAATTTCGGGGCGGTTTTGTTTATAGCCCAGAATGAATTTTTTTTGCGACCCCGAATCAGAATTAAAATCAGAAAAAACTAATGTTTGAAAGTTTAAGTGAGAAACTCGAAAGTGCTTTTAAAAATATTAAAGGTGAAGGCAGATTAACCGAGTTGAATATTGCTGCTACTGTTAAAGAAATTCGACGCGCTCTTGTAGATGCTGATGTGAATTACAAAATAGCGAAAGAGTTTACTGACACGGTAAAAGAAAAAGCACTCGGCGAAAAAGTATTGAACGCCATTAATCCCGGACAGTTGATGGTGAAGTTAGTTGCTGATGAACTGACTTCGTTAATGGGAGGAAAAACGGCCGACCTTAATTTAAAAGGAAATCCATCGGTGATATTGATGTCGGGTTTGCAGGGTTCGGGTAAAACCACTTTCTCGGCAAAGCTTGCCAACTATTTAAAAACAAAAAGAAATAAAAGCGTGCTACTGGTTGCGTGCGATGTTTATCGTCCGGCTGCCATTGAGCAATTAAAAATTCTTGCCTCGCAAATTGGTGTTGAAGTATATACTGAAGAGGGAAATAATAATCCGGTTGAGATTTCGAAAAATGCAGTTACTAACGCCAAGCTTAAGGGATTTGATGTAGTAATCATTGATACTGCCGGGCGCTTAGCGGTTGACGATCAGATGATGAATGAAATTGCTGCCATCAAAAATTCGGTGAAGCCTGATGAAACACTTTTTGTGGTTGATGCTATGACCGGGCAAGATGCCATCAATACATCGAAAGCATTTAATGAGCGATTGAATTTTGATGGAGTTGTTCTTACTAAATTGGATGGAGATACAAGAGGTGGTGCTGCGCTCTCTATTAAGTATGAAGTAAGCAAGCCGATAAAATTTGTTGGTACCGGTGAGAAGATGGAGAATATTGATTTGTTCCATCCTGATCGTATGGCGCAGCGGATTTTAGGAATGGGTGATATTGTTTCGCTTGTTGAAAAGGCACAGGAACAATACGATGAGAAGCAGGCAGAAATTCTTCAGAAAAAAATTCGTAAGAATCAATTTGACTTTACTGATTTTTTAAATCAACTGAATCAGATTAAGAAGATGGGCAACATTAAGGATTTGATGGGCATGATTCCGGGAATGGGAAAAGCCATGAAGGACATTGACCTTGATAATGATTCATTCAAAAAAGTGGAGGCAATCATTCTTGCCATGACACCTGAAGAAAGAACAAATCCGGAAGTATTAAATGGTAACAGACGCAAGCGGCTTTCTTATGGAAGCGGAAATACCATTCAGGAGGTTAATCAGTTTATCAAGCAGTTTGATGATATGAAGAAGATGATGAAATCATTTAACAAAATGAGTGCATCGGGGCGGCCGTTTAAAGGGATGCCGACGAGGTAAACTTTTAAGTATTAGCATTTAGGAAATATGAGTCAAGCTTTTTGCGGTTAGCGATTAGCTATAAGGCAATACAATTTTTTATTCATAAGGGAAGTTTTTTCTAATAGCTAAATGCTAATTGCTAACAGTTCTAATTCGCTACAGGCTAAAAACATTTTGTTATCATAGTTATCCGAATATCTTTGCGATCCCGAAAAAATCGGGATTAACTTTTTAAAAATTAACCACACAAAGCAATGTCTGTAAAGATTCGTTTACAACGGATGGGTAGAAAGAAAGCTCCTTTTTATCACATCACAATCGCCGATTCTCGTTCGCCGAGAGATGGCCGCTTTATTGAAAACATCGGTAGTTACAACCCGACCACCATTCCTGCTTCCATTACTCTTGATGCTGCAAAGGCATTGGACTGGATGCAAAAAGGTGCTCAGCCTACCGATACTGTTCGGCGAATACTTTCTTACAAGGGAGTGATGTTTCAGAAACACTTAACCCGCGGGGTAAAAAAAGGTGTACTGACTCAGGAAATTGCTGACACTAAAATGGCTGCATGGACTGAAGCGCATAAAAACTCAGTACTTGATGCTGTTAAAAAAGCGAAACCTGCCCGTAAAAAGAAAACCAAGAAAGGTGAAGCCGCTGCTGCTGCACCTGCTGCTGTAGAATAAAATTTGATTCTTTAAATTTTCAAAACCCATCTGCCTTAGGCAGATGGGTTTTTTATTTTAGTGAAACTGATTTAAACAATCCCGATTAATATCTGAAAAATAAATTCTTCGCAACTATTTACAATCCAAATTAATTAACTGCTATTAAATTGTTTTCTATTGATTTTTTCCGCTCTCCTATTTGCTGCCTCCACATAGCATAATAAAGACCTTTCAGTTCGAGTAACTCAGTATGTTTTCCGGATTCAATTATATGTCCGTTTTCCAAAACAAAAATTTTGTCGGCATGCATGATTGTTGATAGCCGATGCGCTATCAAAATAGTTATGTGTTGTTTTTTTTCTGAAATAGTTCTTATGGTGGTTGTTATTTCGGATTCACTTAATGAATCGAGTGACGAAGTGGCTTCGTCAAAAACCATAAGGGTTGGCTTTCGCAAAAGCGCCCTTGCAATAGAAAGCCGTTGTTTTTCGCCACCTGATATTTTCATCCCCCCCTCACCTATTGTAGTATCTAACCCTTTATCAGCGCGGTTAATGAGTGATTGGCATGCCGATTTTTCCAATACATCAATACAATCAGCATCGCTTGCTTCCGGATTTACGAAAAGTAAATTTTCGCGAATGGTGCCACTGAAGAGTTGACTATCCTGCGTTACGAAACCAATCTGACTTCGTAAATCGTCAAAATTTATTTTGCTTCCTTCTGATTGGTTGTAATAAATGATTCCCTTTACCGGTCGGTATAATCCAACTAATAGTTTTACAAGAGTTGTTTTTCCACTTCCTGATGGGCCAACAAATGCAACGGTATCGCCTAAGTTTACTTTGAAAGAAATATTATTCAACGCATTTGTACTACTTGATTGGTGTTTGAAACTAACCTGATCGAACATTAAGGAATTGATACGATTAATCTTAATAGGATATTCAGGTTTTGGTTCGGTTTTTTTATTCATGATTTTTGCAAAATTGGCAAGCGAAATTTCTGCCTCGCGATAAATATTTATAATGTTTCCTAATTCCTGCAACGGCCCAAAAATGAAAAAGGAATAAATAAATAATGATACAAATTGTCCGGGTTGAATTTGCTGAGAAAAAATGAGGTACATCATTAATCCTAAAATAGAGGTGCGAAGCAGATTGACTATTGTACCCTGAATAAAAGATAAGCTGCGGATGTAACGCACTTTTTTTAATTCGAGTCCCAGTATTTTTCCGGTGGTGCTGTTTAATCTTCCGATTTCCTGATTCGATAATCCCAGGCTTTTTACTAATTCAATATTGCGCAAACTTTCGGTTGTAGAGCCTGCCAGTGCAGTAGTTTCTCCGACAATTATTTTTTGAATTTTTTTAATTTTTTTACTCAGCACCGAACTGATTATTGCAATAATCGGAATCATGGAAAAATAAACCGGCGCAATAATCCAATTCACATGAAAACAATAAATGACTACGAAAATAATTCCGACCAGGGAGGTAAAAAGCACATTGATAAATGCATTTAATAATTTTTCGACATCGGTTCGTACTTTCTGTAACGCCCCTAATGTTTCTCCGCTGCGCTGATCTTCAAATTCTTCGTAAGGTAATTCAAGCGAATGTTTTATGCCGTCGGTATACATTTTCGCACCCAACCGCTGCACAATTACATTGACACAATAATCCTGAAAATTTTTGGCTATTCTGGAAACCATTGCCACACCCATGCTTGCGAGCAACAATAAACCAACGCCTTTAAAAAATTCATTTGTAGTAAAGGATGAAAATTTAAGCGCATAATTATCAATGATTTTACCCAAAATATAGGGGTCCATCATACTGAAGGTTTGATTGATGGCTGCAAGTAATAAAGCAAGAAAAATAAGCGGATAAAAATTTTTTAAATAACTGTAAAGCAGTTTCATGATTTTTGAATGGGAATAATTTGCAAGGTTAATACTTCTTAATTTTTCATAGCAATAAACTACTTCCAATTAATATTTGGAATGAAAATAGAATGTTGCTTAAGAAAGTTCAAAATTGCGGAAGTATTATTGAAAATAAAATTCGCAATCCAAATTCTATAATTAAAACAGTCGCTTTACGCTGCCGAAAAAAATCAATCTACCCTGCGGATAAGAAAAATAAAATAGCAATACTCATTACATTTGCCGCTCAATATAAAATGAGCAAATGAGTAATGGATTTTACAAAGTTCCGATAGCTGTAAACGAACCGGTACTGAATTACGCACCGGGTTCGGTTGAGAAAACCGCATTGAAAGCCGCACTGAAAAATTTTAAATCGGTAACCATTGACCTGCCAATGATTATTGGCGGAAAAGAAATTCGCACCGGAAAAACAGGAGAGATGCGACCGCCACACGAGATAAAACATTTGTTAGGTACTTATCACAAGGGCGAAGCAGTGCATGTTACAAATGCCATTGATGCATCGTTAAAAGCAAAACACAATTGGGAACACATGCCATGGGAAAGTCGCGCTGCCATATTTTTAAAAGCGGCAGATTTATTGGCCGGCCCTTATCGTGCAAAGATTAATGCCGCTACTATGTTGTGTCAATCAAAAAATGCTTTTCAGGCGGAGATAGATGCAGCGTGTGAGCTGATAGATTTTCTTCGGTTCAATGTGCAGTTCATGACTGAGATTTATTCGCAGCAACCACAATCTTCAAAAGGAATATGGAACCGCACTGAACACCGCCCGTTGGAAGGTTTCACTTTTGCCATTACACCATTCAACTTCACAGCCATTGCCGGAAATCTTCCAACATGCATGGCGATGATGGGAAACACGGTAGTGTGGAAATGCGCCAACGCTCAGATTTATTCGGCGTATGTAATTATGGAAGTATTGCGCGAAGCAGGATTACCCGATGGAGTTATTAATCTGGTGTACACTCCCGGCCCTGTAACCGGCGATATTATTTTAGGACATAAAGATTTTGCAGGCATTCATTTCACCGGAAGTACTGAAGTGTTTCAGGGTTTCTGGAAAACGATTGGCACCAATATTTCGCGATACAAAACTTACCCGAGAATAGTGGGCGAAACAGGCGGAAAAGATTTTGTAATGGTTCATCCGAGTGCCGATGCTACGGCGGTTGCCACGGCATTGAGTCGTGGTGCATTCGAATACCAGGGGCAAAAATGCTCAGCAGCATCACGCGCTTACATTCCTTCCAATCTATGGAAAGAAGTTTCTGAAAGATTGGTTGCTGACATACGAAGTATGAAAATGGGAAGCACCGAAGATTTTACTAATTATATAAACGCAGTAATTGATGAAAAATCATTTGATAAACTTTCAGGATATATTGATAAAGCAAAAGCTTCAACAGTAGCAAAAATTATTGCAGGTGGAAATTACAATAAGACCGAAGGATATTTTATTCAGCCAACAGTTATTCAAACTGAAAATCCGAATTATGTAACCATGTGCGATGAGTTGTTTGGCCCAGTACTTTCGATTTATGTGTATGATGAAAATAAATTTGTAGAAACATTAAACATCGTTGACAATACTTCTGCCTATGCTTTAACAGGAAGTATTATTTCGCGCGACAGAAGTGCTATTGATGTGGCAACAAAAAGTTTGAGTCACGCGGCCGGTAATTTTTACATTAACGATAAACCAACCGGAGCAGTTGTTGGTCAGCAACCATTCGGTGGTGCAAGAGCATCGGGCACAAACGATAAAGCCGGCAGCGCCATTAATTTATTGCGCTGGGTTTCGCCACGAAGCATTAAAGAAACTTTTGTTTCACCCACTGATTATCGTTATTCATTTTTAAATGAATCTTAAGATGTGAATTGTGAATTGTAAATAGTGTAGTTGCTTTTTTCACAATTCACAATTCACAATTGACTTTTTTTTGAATCGGTAATACTCAATTAAATATTTCATCACCACTGTATTGAAGCGTCGGATTCCTTCTTACCTTTCGATCCTGTAAAATGACAATTATGAAAAAGTTTTTGAATGAATGCTATAAAATCAAAAGTATGGGTAAAAAATTTTTACTTCTATCAATTATCACCTTGATAAGCGTTTCATCAAATGCAACACATATTATCGGGGGCGATATTTCATACAAATGCTTAGGAAATAATTTGTATGAATTTACGGTGAAAATTTATCGCGATTGTTATAACGGAGTACCACCGTTAGATAGTCCTGCCTATTTTACAATTTATAAAACGATTGATATGACTTTCGAATCGTTTGAGGCATTCTTAGCAACAGATTCTATAATTCCACCTAACTCACCAAGCCCTTGCCTTACTGTTCCACCTAATATTTGTGTGGAAGAAGGCACATATGTTTTTTTAAGAAACTTGCCTCCATCTCCCGGTGGATACATTCTCGCTTATCAGCGGTGTTGCCGGAATGGAACGATACTAAATATTTCGACGCCTGGTGCAATTGGAGCAACATACACAACTGAAATTAATGATGCTTGCTTATCACTTTGTAACAATAGTGCTTACTTTAAAAATTATCCGCCCATCGTAATCTGCGCTAATCAACCATTAGTATTTGATCATTCAGCCATTGACCCTGATGGTGATGATTTGGTGTATGAATTATGTCAACCCAATATGGGTGCTGAAGGCGCCAACTCGCAACCTGCAACTGCAAGTGCTCCACCTTACACAGGTGTTCCTTATGTTTCTCCATATACCTATTCAAATCCTTTGGATGGGTTACCTCCGCTTGCAATTGATCCGGCAACCGGTTTGTTAACTATTGTACCAACTGTACTTGGCCAATTTGTAGTGGGCATTTGTGTGAATGAATTTCGCAATGGCGTTTTTCTCGGAAAGCACTTGCGCGATTTTCAATTTAATGTGGTCGATTGCCAACCCAATGTAGTTGCATCTGTACCATCATTGTTGAATAACTGTACTGGTTTTAGTTTTTCTTTTCAAAACAATAGCTATCCGGTTAGTAATATAACAGGTTATCATTGGGATTTTGGTGTGCCAATAATAAATAATGATACCTCTAACTCCCAGTTTCCAAGCTATACATATACTGATACCGGAATTTATACATTGACACTTATCGTTTATTCTGCAATACCATTATGTAATGATACAGGAACTGCTATCGTATATGTTTATCCTAGTTTAACAGGAGGAATAATTGCGCCGAATGGATGTGTTAATACACCAATTAGCTTTCTTGATGCATCGGTTTCATCTTATAGTGATATTGATTATTGGTTCTGGAATTTTGGCGATGGCACAACATCGTTACTGCAAAATCCGGTACAATCGTTTGCCAATCCAGGGGTTTACAACATTAGTTTAATTGTAAATACAGAAAGAGGTTGTGCGGATACAATTTATCAAACCATTAATATTTTTACTAACCCTGTTATTGACATATCTCCAAAAGATACTAGTATTATTTATGGTACATCAGTCACACTGAATACTACTGTAGATTTAACCGGTTCCACATTTGTTTGGTTTCCGGTTGAAGGGTTAAATGATGTTACTATTTTAAATCCAATCGCCTCGCCAACCGCTACAACCACTTATTATATCACTGTAACTTCAACCAACGGATGCATTTCTACTGATTCTGTTGTTATCCGAATTCTGTACATTCCGAATGTAAATATTCCAACTGCGTTTTCTCCTAACCAGGATGGAAAAAATGATTATTTCAGACCATTGATTCATGGTGTGGTTGAAAATGCTGACTTCAGAATTTATAATCGCTGGGGCGAACTGATTTATCAAAGCAATGATGCTTATGCACCTGGCTGGAATGGCACTTTCAATGGCGAGCCTCAGGAAATTGGTGTTTATGTTTTTGTATTTAATTGCAATGCAGCAGTAACCGGAACACCCCATAACTTTAAAGGAAATGTGACATTGTTACGGTGACAAAAAAATAATTTTATAAAAAAACCTCATTGAAAAATTTCAATGAGGTTTTTTTGTTTCCGCTGGAATGAGTTAATGAAAATTATAATTCCAAAAAAAATTTCCTTCCATAAAAAAATTAGATTTGCTCCCTTTAAAATTATATGCCGGCAAAAGCAAGTAAGAAATCAACTACCAATAAACCACTCATTCTTATTACCAACGATGATGGAATAACCTCAACCGGTATTCGTGCATTGGTAGAAGCTATGAGAGAATTAGGAAAAGTGGTAGTGGTTGCCCCCGATTCACCTCAATCGGGAATGGGACATGCCATTACTCTTGATGAACCATTGCGCATTGAATCACTTAAGATATTTGAAGATGTTGACAGCTATCAGTGCAGCGGAACTCCTGTTGATTGTGTTAAACTGGCGGTGAATAAAATATTAAAACGAAAGCCCGATTTATGTGTAAGCGGCATTAATCATGGAAGCAATTCATCCATCAATATATTGTATAGTGGCACCATGTCAGCGGCAATGGAAGCATCTATTGAAGGAATAAAAGCTGTCGGATTTTCGAATCTGAATTTTTCATATAATGCTGATTTTTCAGGACCAAAAAAATATGCAAAGCAAATTGCCACCAGTGTTTTAAAAAACGGTTTGCCCACCAATACTTTATTGAATGTAAATTTTCCGGATTTACACATGAATAAAATAAAAGGGATACGGGTTTGCCGCCAAGCAATTGCAAAATATGAAGAAGATTATAATGAACGAATAGATCCTCGTGGCCGTAAATATTTTTGGCTGACCGGAAAATTTGTGAACAGTGATCCGGGAAACGACACGGATGAATGGGCCTTGAAAAACGGATATGTTTCAGTAGTGCCTGTGCAATTTGATTTAACCGCTCACCATGCCATTTCACGAATCAATACTTTCTGGAAATAAAATGTTCCGACAAGATAAAATTATTGTAGGTGTACTAACTGGATTGTTGTATCCTGTTTTTTGCTTCATCCTTTTTTATGAAATAAAATCATTGTTGTTAGAAAAAAATATGATTCCGTATGGCTCATTCAAGTTGCAATTCTTATGTATCATAAGTGTAGTAACGAATGTTATTCCTGCCGGATCTTATGTAAGAGCAAAAAAAGATCAATCGTTAAAAGGAATAGCCGGTATTACACTCTTACTGGTTGCCGGAATTATAATTTATTTCTACGAAGGATTATTAAGCAGCTGATAAATTATAAAGTATAAATGAGAAAGTATAAAGCGGTAACTGTCAATAATAGAATTCAATTTTCTACTTTATTATTTACAATTTCCTGATATGCGATACTATATAATAGCCGGTGAAGCATCGGGTGATTTGCATGCCGCCAATTTTGTTAAAGCACTTCTACATTTGGATAATGAGGCAATTATTCGTGGTTGGGGTGGTGAACGAATGCAGCAAGCCGGAGCGGAACTGGTGCATCATTATCGCGAAACTGCTTTTATGGGTTTGTGGGAAGTGATTAAAAATATCCGGAAAATTTCATTGCTGCTTTCCGAATGCAAAAAAGATATTTTAAAATTTAAACCGGATGTGGTGGTGCTGGTTGATTATCCGGGATTCAATTTGCGGATAGCACAATGGGCGAAAAAAAATAATTTAAAAACCTGCTACTACATCTCACCAAAGCTTTGGGCTTGGAACGAGAAGCGTGTTCACACCATTAAAAAATGTGTTGACTTAATGCTCTGCATTTTTCCGTTTGAAGTGGATTTCTATAAAAAATATAATTATGAAGTAAAATTTGTTGGCCATCCGTTGATTGATGCATTAAGCGAAACCAATTCACTGAAAATGGCAAGGGAAAAAATCGCCTTGCTGCCCGGAAGCCGAAAACAGGAAATAGAATCAATGGCTCCGCTTTTTGTGAAGATTTCTGAAAAATATTTTTCAGAAAAATTTGTTGTTGCCGGAATTTCTTCGTTGGGAAAAGAGATGTATTCGAAATTTACCCGAAAAAATATTGAAATTATTTGGGACGATACACATGCCGTGTTAAAACAATCTAAGGCGGCGATTGTGAATTCAGGAACTGCAACATTAGAAGCTGCATTATACAATGTACCGCAAATGGTGTGTTATAAAACCAGCAAGCTCACTTACTACATTGCTAAGAAATTAGTAAAAGTGAAATGGATATCGCCTGTAAATCTGGTGCTGAACCGTGAAGCCGTAAAAGAATTTATTCAGGAAGATTGCAACAGCGGAACACTGGAATCAGAATTACAAAGTTTACTTAACAACCATGTACATCACGCACATATTCAAAATGATTATTCAGAACTCCGCCAGTTATTGGGTGGGAAAGGTGCATCAGTAAAAGCCGCCAAACTGGTGTTCGAATTTATTAATAAGCAGTAATCAAAGCTGATTATCTGAATGTTGTTTCAATTTATAACATCTATAACTCCAGCATCCCATCAGGCATCAACAGGCTTATTGATTTTTTACGCTCATTAATTATCAAATTATATTCGTTCACTAACGGAATCATAACGGGCTTGTCATTATAAAAAACCTGCACTATCGGGTGCGATGGCATATCAAAAACTTCATCTACCAAACCAATAAATCCCAATTTTTCATCCATCACCTGGTAGCCAATCAGGTAATCGAGGTTATCGTACTTCTTTTGTTTTTTTAAATTTTTCTGCTCTGTAAAAATTTCTTTTCCATGCAGAGCATCCGCCTTTGTTCGGTTATCAACTCCTTCAAATAAAAAAAGAGAATGGCCGGTTGGTGCTATTTCAAACTCTTCAATAAAGTACGGTAATTCAGATGTAAGATGCCGGATGTAAAATAGTTTCACGCTCTTTAACCGTTCAACAAATTCAGGTGTAACAAATCCCTGCACATGGCCCTTCAACCCTTTTGCTTTACTGAGTTTCCCGATTTTTATTAATTGTAGTTTTTCTTCCATTTCAAAATATTTCTAAACTCAATTCAATTTTATTTTATCTGCCCGTAAATTTTTTTTGTGATTTCTGAAATATTGTTTCAGCACTACAAATCAAACCTTTTAATTTTTATTCCCAATTTTCTAAAATAAAATATCGACGCGTGAGGACACGCGCCGAGGCGGAGTAAAGACACACGCTGAGGCGAAAAATAATTGTTGTCGATTCGAAATAAAATTGCACTTATCACTTGAACTTACAAAATTTCAATGTGTAAAATCAAGCCTTCATTTAAATAGGAAGTGTACTGAATAAATATATTTTTGGCGCGCTTAATAAAAAGTAAACCACTCGATGGAGAAACCTAAAGGAAAGCTGATTGCAATTGGGGGGGCCGAGGATAAAGGAACCGATTTGGAGACCGGTGTTATTCACAGAAATAATTTAATTTTTTTTGAGAATGGAATAATCAGACGCATTGTAAATGAGGTCGGCGGTTTCGATAGTCGTATTGAAGTAATTACAACTGCCAGCAGCATTCCGAAAGAAGTTGGCCAAAATTATTTAGAAGCTTTCGGAAAATTAGGTTGTTCAAATATTGGTCATATTAATATTCGTGATAGAAGCGACGCCCTTAACGAAGAATATATAGAGAGAATTAAAAAAGCCGATGGCGTATTATTCAGCGGTGGCAACCAACTTCGCCTGACATCTATTTTCGGCGGCACTGAAATTTCGGAGATACTACAATCAAGATACACCAACGATAACTTTGTTGTTGCCGGTACCAGCGCCGGAGCAATGGCTATGAGTAATACGATGATTTACGAAGGCAGCAGTACACGCGCTCATCTGAAGGGAGAAGTAAAATTGACAACCGGACTCGCGTTTATGAAAGATGTAATTTTTGATTCTCATTTCGACAAACGCGGTCGGTTTGGTCGGTTGGCACAAGCAGTTGGCGCTAATCCATCGTGCATCGGCATTGGATTAGGTGAAGATACCGGCATGCTCATTACAAATGGTAATGAGATGGAAGCTATTGGAAGTGGTATGGTTGTAATAGTTGATGGTCATAATATTAAACAAAGCAACATTGCCGATATTGCGGTTGGTAGTCCAATTAGCATTGATAATTTAATAGTTCATTTTATGTCGAAGGGTGATAAATACAATTTAAACACCCGAAAATTAGATGCTGTTGTGCATGCATCTGTTGAAGAATAGAAAAGAAAGAACTTTAGCAAAAGATATCCTGTACCATTTTATTAAATTGCCACATGTAAAATGAGAATAAAACATGCGGTTTATTATGTTGCGAATTCTATTTTTGTCGGCATGCCCTGTAATCGTGTTTTTATAAAATATATTTTCCTTACTGCATTTTTTCAATTTTTTTCGCTCACAATGAGCGCTCAGATAAAAGTAGATACCAGTTATAATGCAGAGCAACTGGTATATAAATTAGTAGGGTTGCAGGGAATTGTAGTAGGCAATATAAAAGTAAGCGGCCCGCATTTAGGCTACGGATATTTTACTGATGCCGAACAAGTACTTGGAATAGATAAAGGAATTATTCTTTCATCGGGCAGTGTGTTCGATGCGTTTACTGCCAATCATCTGCCCTACAAATCAGGCTATTTCTCAGACCCGAAAGCGCGGAAAAAACCAAAGGGCGATAAAGATTTAAATAGAATCAGCCACGGTACATCTGGCGATGCGGTAATCATTGAGTTTGATTTTATTCCGTTGAATAATAAAATCATGTTTAATTATGTATTCGGGTCAGAAGAATATCCGGAATATGTTGGTTCAAAATACAACGATGTATTTGCTTTTATTGTTAACGGCGAAAAAGTACGGCGCTTAAATATCGCCACTATTCCGGGAGTAAACCTGCCGGTCAGTATCAATACTTTGAATGATAAGTTGAGCAATCAATATTATATTGACAATGATTATTACAAAAAACCGGAATTAAAAAAATCTATTCCGATGCAGAAAAAAAGAAAACCTGCGAAAAAAAATAAGGTGTCGGATTTTAAAATTAACAAAGCCAAAAAGAAAAAATTAAATCAGGAAATTGTAAATAATATACAGTACGATGGATTGACCGGGGTAATGACTGCTTCGTGCTATGTTGTTCCTTATAAAAAATATCATTTTAAAATAGCCATTGGCGATGTAGGCGATTTAGCATACGATAGTGGTGTAATGCTCGAAGCCGGTTCGCTAATCAGTTTAAAAGATCCGGAACAACCTAAATTTAAAGACTATCCCGATTTAAGCGGGAAACTAAATTTTCAATCTATCCTGGCAGGAAAAGTTATTCCTGATCAGCAATCAATACAAGATTCACTGGATGAAGCCGAGCAGGATCGGTTTGCTGTTACCAATATAAATTTTACTTCAGCGTCCGCTATAATTCCTGATACGGCAAAAAATAATTTAAACGAACTTGCCAACTACCTGATAAAGCATTTAGAAATGCGATGCGAACTAACCGGATACACCGATAATGTTGGCTCAAAAAAATACAATCAGAAATTATCGGAAAGCAGGGCCAACGCAGTTATGGATTTTCTGATTAAAAAAGGAGTGGCCTGGCAACGAATCAAAATATCCGGTTATAATTTCGAAGATCCGATAGGTGATAATTCTGATGAGCATGGGCGTGCGGTAAACCGGCGGGTTGAAATAGTTTTGTATGATAAATAATTTTTAAAGAAATCTTTTTGTCAAATCAGCTATTAATAAATTCCCAGTTTGGAGAAATCACCCTATATAAGTTATCCCGGAAATATTGCCACCGTTCTTAACGATGCCATTTTATTTAATCCGGATTGTAGCGCAGCCGCTACGCTGCTACTTAGTGTACTTTTCACATTCTTTTTGGTTTTTATTGTTTATAAAAACTTTGCTGATGCAAATTTTATAAAACCAGGATTTAAAAAAACCATCTCCTCTCCTGCTCTCTTTATCATCGTTGCGGCCATTGGCATTTTTTTATTTCGGTTAAGTACGCTTGTTTCCGGCGAGCAGAACATGGATGAAAGCCAGTGGATAGTGAATGCTGCTTCGTGGTTAAATGGTGCCATAATATGGAAAGAGGTCAGTGGATTTTCAGGTGGCCCATTGGTTTTTATTCCGCTGTCTGTCATGTATTATCTGGGCGATGGACTCAATTATGCATCTATCAGATTGTTCGGGATTTTACTTTATGTTATTCCATCATTCGTATTTGTTTTTTTAACATTGAAAAGCCTGGTCGGTAAAAATGTAGCATCACTTTTATCTATTCCACTCATTCTGTTTTTTTGCTTTGCGTATTCACCTGATTTTATTGCTTATAACAGTGAGTGGCTTCTGATGCTGCTGATATCTGTTTCTGCTTATTTATTTTTTTCTTCAAAAAACAAATTGTCAAATAATAAACTTTTAATACTTGCACTTATTCTGGGTTGTTTTCCCTATGCAAAATTGCAAGCCGTGCCCATTGCGTTCGCAATTTCTTTTTGTGCAATTCTTGAATTTATTTATTTCTCAAATAAATCAAATCGTTATAAATTTATTTTCGCAACAAAATTTATTTCATTCGCATTGCTTCCTTCGCTATGCCTTTTGATTTATTTATACAGTAATGGAATTTTTCTTGACTTTTATTCCGACTACATTTTACAAAATTTAAATTATGCAAATTCGGGATTAGCATACCAGGTTCAAGGGGTTCACAAATTTTTAATTCCTGTTCATTTAATTTTTGAATCGGCTGATGCGCTACTGTTTTTTGTGTCGATTCCTGTTTTTTCCTTTGCTATTTATTTTTTTCGGAAAAGTAATTCCCCCTTAATATCTCTGAACAGAAACAGTCTTTATCTGTTTCTTATTTTTCTATCTGCTTATTTTTCAGCAAGTGTACCGGGGTTATTTTTTACACATTATTTAAATTTAATTGTCATTCCTTTTTTACTTTTTATTGCCTGCCTATTTTCTTCCTCTTCTGTCGTGGCTATTTCTTCTTTTCCAACGCGATTAAAAAATATAATAATCCTATTTTTAATTTCAATCACCTCCTTCTTCTATTCTTTTTTTGGTACTAAAAAAGATTTTGGAAATACTGACAATTTTCAACTTGGAAAACTTGCCACTGAAATAAAAAAATATTCTACCCCTAATGATAAGTTATCTGTTTGGGGTTGGAATCATAAAATATATGTAGAAACAGGTTTGACTCAAGCTACTAAGCATGCAAACACCTATTATGAAGTACAAGAAGCTCTGATTGGCAATACCCAACTGCTGAATTTATACCTTGCCGAACTTTATAAAAATAAACCAACAATAATTGTAGATGCATCAAAACCGCACTTTTTTGGTTTCGAAAAACAAACCGGTTTAAGTATCGAAAATTTTTTATCGCTTCATCAATTTGTTTTGAATCATTACAAATTGGTTTCAACAATCAATGAGAAAAATATTTATGTTTTAAAAGAAAAGTTAAGCGTGCTTCCGAATTTTTAATACAAGGGTTATTTCGGTTTTTTGAATTTAAATTCGCCACCGTGCTGCACATAGATATACTTACTGTTTTACCCGATTTGCTAAAAGGGCCTTTCGACCACTCCATATTAAAAAGAGCACAACAAAAACAGTTGGTAGAGCTGGCAATTCATAACATTCGCGATTTCACTACCGATAAACATAAAACAACCGACGATTATCAGTTTGGCGGTGGTGCCGGTATGGTAATGATGATAGAACCAATAGATAATTGTTTAACTAATTTAAAATTAAACCGAACTTTTGATGAAGTTATTTATATGACTCCTGATGGCGAAAAATTAAATCAGTCAATAGCCAATCAGCTTTCAATGAAATCAAACATCGCTATTTTATGCGGCCACTATAAAGGTGTGGATGAACGGGTGAGGAAACATTTTATTACGAAGGAAATTTCCATTGGCGATTATGTTTTAAGTGGTGGCGAACTGGCCGCTGCAGTTTTGGTCGATTCCATTGTTCGATTAATTCCGGGTGTGATTAGTGATGAGACTTCGGCGCTTTTCGATTCCTTTCAGGATAACATGCTCGCACCACCGGTTTATACCAGGCCTGAAATTTATAATGAATGGCAGGTACCGGAAATATTATTATCAGGGCATTTTAAAAACATAGAAGAATGGCGGTTTAATCAGGCAATTGAACGAACCAAGCAACGACGACCTGATTTGCTTAATGACTAAATAAAAATTATAAATATTTGATTCAGTATAAATTTTAATATCCTTTCTATTCAAATAAAAATAGATTTTAGCAACAAAGCACCCACTTTTATAACCTTCATTTTTTATTTGATTTGAATCAAATACTCAACTATTATTGCAAAAAATTGTAACAAACAAAACCTAAATCAAATCATGAAAACAACAATTAAACTTTTCTTTCTTGCTGCAATCGTTACTTTAATTGCTTCTTGCGCAAAAAACCCTGAAAAATTATTAGTAAAAAAAGATGGTAAATGGACCGCCATATCTACCACAACATTAGTTGGATTTGGAACTTTTATTGATACCACTGATGTAACTTTTACTGATGGTTCAGGAACAATGACTGATAATGCCGGAATTAGTACTCCTTTTACCTGGAGTTATGATAAAAAAGCTGCTCAAATTACCCTTACACAAATTGATGGCGCCGATACTTATGTAACTGTGAGTAATGTTACTGAAATTGAAACAGATTCTGAAAAATGGACAATGGTATCCAGCACTGTAAATGGAACTCTCATATCCTCAGCCGATTTAACATCAGTCATGGTTTTAACCCGTAAGTAAATTGTTTGTAACGAATTATAAAAAAACCACGATTGAAATTTCAATCGTGGTTTTTTTATTTTATTGCCTTGGAGCCAATTTTAAATTTTATTTTTTATTCAGCTCCACTAAAAATTTTATATCCCGGACTTTTATAACTTTTTAACGCATCAAGTACATTTTACCAATACCGTTTTTAAAATACTGATCTGTTCCGGTTTCGTATTTATCAATGGCTTCATTATTTGTGTTGGCTATTACTCTATAAATGTACAACCCATTTGCAAGCGCGTCTCCATACTGGTCGGTGCCATCCCAGGCAAATTCAGTGATGTTTCTGCCGATATGCAGTTCACCCAATTCATCTTTAAAAATTTCGCGAACTACTTTTCCTGATACTGTAAGAATTTGAACTTTCATAAAATCCGGAACCACTGATCCGGTTAGTGTAAATACAAACTTTGTTTTTGTTGTAAATGGATTTGGATAGTTAAGCATATTCGAAATCATTTGCTTATTAATTATTTCGAACGAAACCTGGTAGTCATAATCGCCTGATGCGTTTCCGCTTCTGTCATATCCCTGAACAAACAAATGATAGATCCCATCCAATAAAAACTCCGGTTTCAACAGTGCAGCAGCATTATTGCTTTTATTCAGTTGCGACGAATCTGCCGGAATAAATACATATTGATTCCCATCAAAATTCACTTTATGAAAAGAACCATCAGGATAAACAAAATGAATTTTCATTAATGAGGTATCGTTAATGAGCAGCTTTAAATTATTATCTTTAAGTTGAATATTTATTTCGGGTTTTGCTGATACAATATCTGCATCTAAAATCCGCACTCCATCGAAAGTGACATCCAGGAAAGGATTTATTAAATCCTTAGTTGCCGTAAATCGTAATGCACCAATATTGTTAAAATGCGATTGTTCAATCTGATGATTTATGCCAAACGGATTTGCATCCACAATCAACGAATTTAAACCGGCATATACACCACTCGTGATAGGAAAATAAAATGAAGTGTGCAGGGTATCATTTGCCCTTAAACTATCTAATTGAGTAAAAATGGTATGCGCTTGATTGGTTGCATCAGTAATTATATACTTCATTGATAAACTATCCATATCATAATCGCTTAAATTTTCAATGGCAATATCCAATTTCATTTGCTGATAAATATTTACCGTATCGTCAAACGACATGTATGCCGATGGATTTAATGCAGCTTCCGGCACTCCCATATAATTGATTCTCCAAAAGTCTAACTGAACGGGTGTTCTATTTGCTGTATCAGTGCAACTTAACCGAAGTTTAAGATATGGATATGTGGCAGCATCAATTCCTGAAATAGTAGTATCGCCAGCTACAATTATGGGGGCAAGCACTGTAGCAATACCATTATTATCAATGCCGATTAATTGCAGATTAACGCTATCGGCACCAACTTCTATTTCATGTTTTTTCCAATGCAATGAGGTCCATTGCCGGGCAGGTCCAATTAATGGCGATTCTAAAAAACCCCTATCCCAGGCTCCCTGAATTACAAAATTGGTATCAATTATGGCGGCAAATGAATCGCCAATTATTTCTGTTGCCGGATAATTGGGACTTCCTTTTTTACTGAATAAAACATATGGCAATGTGGTTGTAATGGTATCCAGATCATATCCGCCTATTGTATGAAAAGCATCCTTCATTGGCTGATTCCATAATGGCATACCTGCGTTATTCAACGACATGGCAAGTACATAATTTCCCTGCGGAATAGTATCGATAAATGCAATGATTGCCGGAAATGATGCCGCATCTTGCCCATTAAAATAAAAGCAGTTTAAATTTTGTGGCCAGCAATGAATATTCCCGTATTGGCCATATCCGGTTCCGGCATTTACACTTTCCCATTGTAATCCGGTAAGTGAATCAATAACTGCAAACATCAGATTCGCACCGGTTCCGCAAGTCCAGTTGGCCATTCGAATATTATTAATGAAGTAAGAAGGTTCATCCCATCCTAATGGTCCGCCGGTGTAGTAATTGGTTATTCCATTATAAACTCCTATGGTTTTCAGGTCATCAGAAAATTTAAAAATTCTGTTTGAAGGGAGTTCAATGTTTGCAAATTTGTCTTTCAGATATTGAAAGTAATGCGATTGATTCCATCCAAAAGATGACCCTTGCAAATAAATGAAGGAGCTATTATGCCAGCTGAAATCATTATTGTAAAGTGTATCAAGCGAAGTTCTCCAATAATAAACCACGCTATCTTGTAATGTTAAAGACGGCGACCACTTAACGACTCCTCCGGTTTGATTTGTTTTATATTCCTGAAACAAAATAGAATTGAAATTCTCAGAAGTATCAATTTGAAATACATATTGTTTTGAATCAGCAAAAGCATTTACTGTAGATGCTTTTAGTGTAACATTTTGTTGATTAACAATTGCAAATTCATAAGGATAAACCGGAATGATATCATCACTAAGAATCAATAAATCAACCGTTAAATTATTGTTAGTTTCATATGATTCAGTTATTAGATTTTCAGATTCAACTTTAATAATGAATTGATTTAACCCGAGTGCGGTTAATGAATTGGTTTTAATATTGAAAGTAAGCGTGTCTAAAAAATAAGTGGATTTAACTTTTCGATGAGCTACAGGATATTGCTGACCGTTTGGAAAAACTCTGATAATATCAACATACATACTATCCGATATTGCTTTCCCGATATTTGTTATGACAAGGTTTAATGCAAACGAATCAACTCCTGCCGAAACAATGCCCGGATTAAAACTGACCGACCCCGATTCAATAACATAATCAGGAAGCGGGTGCGTATTTAACTTGAGCGATGGATCGCCATTTAATCCCATTTGTTCAAATACAGCTCTGTCAATACCACTTGGATTATTCAGAATAATATCGGCAATCGAATTTTTTATGACTGTTCCGATTGATTCGTTATAACTTTTGTTTGCCAGGTTGTTATAAAAATTTTTAGTATAAACATCCAGACTATTTGAAATAGAAAAAGTGGCCGCAGCTAAAAATGCAATGGCCCCGGCATTGGGTGCAAAAACAAATTCATCACTTAAACCGGTTCCGTCATAAAACAAATTTCCGAGCAAGCAACCATTGGAAAGTATCATCGGATACTTGCCATAATTTTCATAATTCTCAGGGTGGTCTAAATTAAAATCGAATGAATTGTATGACGAGTGTCCAAAGAAATTTATTAAAGAAACGCCTGTATTTATCAGTGAGTCCAGATAATGAGAGGTAGCTGTAGAAATTGGGTCTGAACTTGTTTTAAAAAATGAATGCACTTTGCCGCCGAAAAAAGTATCTTCAATTACAGGAACATAACTGTTCAGGTAGTATTGAAAAATAGTTTGATCCTGCAGGTTTTCGCCTCCGGCCAAATGCAGTACTCGTTTCATCCAGGCTTTATCCGAAATTGTTTGAGGGCCGTTTTGTGCCGCAACAAATTGCTCCGCTTTTCCCAAATAATTTTGAATATCAGTAGTTGTTAATGCGGGTATCCGACCAATCGATACGAGTGGTGTTTGATTATCATTAGTTGAAGTAAGTAAAATATCAGACCCGGGCCATCCCCAAGTTGGAACATAATTGTGCAAGCGGCTCGCGGGAGCAATATGATAATTTGTAAATTCAATTCCTTTTCCAATAATGAAAATATGTTTCTCGTTAGTTCCGGGCCAGGTATTATTAATTAACCGGCTGAAATTTCGAATGCTGATTGGGTGCATTTCAACACCATAGGCAAATTGATCGTACAACTCCTCAATATTGGCAACGATGGCCTGGTAGCCGCTTGAATTTTTAAAGTCTTTATATTGCTGAACATAATTATTACCGCTACCATCATCGAAAAAATAAGGATGCGAAATAATTATAAAGTCGCCTTGGTTTGATGCTAAAGAATAATCGGTATAAGTTTTTTGTTCCATGGTATCAACCAATAAAATATCAGTACCAAGGGTTTGAGCCACCAGCATTAATTGTCGTTCAGTAATTGATGGTGGGAGTAAAAACTTTAAAGTATCATTTGAAATAACAGCCGTTAATCGTAGTCCATTTGTAAAATCATACAGCACAGGAATGGTGCTTTGCTCATTAAAATTATATATTTCTAAATACTTACTTGCAGGTGACCCGTTTAATGAAAATTTTAAATTCCCGGTGTTATCGAAATTAAATTCGCGCGGATATTTCAGATTAAAAAAGCCAACACTAAAATAGTCGGGTGCATTGGGTGAGTTAGCATTAGAGAATGCAACTGTAGTACTTCCATTGCTTATTAAACTGTTTGAAGAAATGTTAAACGAAGCAGATTGCGTGGTAAAATCGGCACTGTTAAAAGTTTGTTGAACAACTCCTCCAAATAACAGCTCCATATAATGGCTGCCAAAACCACGCGAAATCCAGGTTGCTTTATATTGAGCATTTGGCCCTGCTGTATATGGAAAAGGAGTATAAAGTGTTCGGTTAAGTGTTGTGTGATTATAGGTTACATCCAAATATCCTTCAGAGTCACTTAAATCAGAATTATAAATAGGCTGCCCTTGAATTTCATTTTTACCCTTACAATACTGGCTGGTCACACGGGCCTGCCCATAAATATTTTCGGTTAGGAACCAGCACCAATTTTCTTTTGGCGGATGTGTTGCAACATTATTAGCTGCTGGAGTCAATCGCAAATGGCCGGCTGCATTATTATAAGTTAAGAAATAGGCAGCAGTATCATTAAATAAACTCAGGCGCACATTGGGTTGCCATGCTTTTACCGCATACATGTTTGAATCCAATGCACCATCATTACGCAAGGCATAAAACTCAATGTAATCGTTTACTCCAAAAAGTCCGTTAGATGATACATAAATGGGCACCTCCTGCCCTCTTCCGAATACTTGAAAATCTGTTCCGCTAACTGTGGCAACCGGAACTCCAAATTGCTGTAACACGGCATATGGAATTCGGTATAAACCATTTTGCGAAATTTTAATTTTATAATAAGTCTGATTAAAATTAATCCATTCATTTCCGTAGGTCTGTGCCTGCACTGCATCTGTTTGCAAAAAGCACCATCCGAAAATCAGCAGTAAAACATTTTTCATGGTTGTGTTTTATTATTCAGATTTATTCGTAATGAGAAAACATTGGAATAAAGTGATGATGAAAAGTTGCCGACATTGGTTAATGCATAATCAATTATTATCTTTTTAATATGTAACCCGATACCAATATTAGGTTGCATGGTTGTAATTTTTGATCCGTCAAAATCATTGGTTGCTTTCTGAAAATTTCCAATACCGGCGCGCAAATAAATTGTTTTCATATAATTTGCTTCAACACCCAATTTCGGATCTACACTTAAAAACTTCGAAGGAATTAATACATTTTCTTTCCCATCAGTTGTCAAGGAGATATTCATTTCAGGATTTATCGAAAATTTTTCGCTGATTTTATAATCATATCCACCACCTAAAATAAATTTAGGCGCGGTTAATTCAGTACTACTTGTTGGCACCACATTATCAGCTAATAATAATGCCTGTGCCTGTTCATCAGTAAAAGTGAAAGTCCATGCATTAAAAGTGGTAGTAATATCTCTAGCCATAAATCCAAATTTCCAATTTCCCATGGTGTATTGTGCCCCTGCATCGGCGCCAATTCCCCAGCTATGTGCCATATCGCCAACAGTTCGATGTACAATTTTTGCATTCACACCCCAATTCAAACCTTTTTTTGGTGTAGTTGAAGCAAACGAACCGATAAATGCATAATCAGCCACTGAAAAAGAAGTTATATTATCATAGTCAATACTACCATCTGCATTTTTTAAGAAAATGGTATTCGGAATATCATCAACTCCAAATCGGATAATTGAAAATCCAACTGCTTTATTTTTTCCAACTAATGGTTTTGCAAAACCCACATAATCATACTTGGCTATTCCGGCAAAATATTCGCTGTGCATAGCCGCTATCTGCAAATTATCCGAAACATTAATTAATCCGGCCGGATTCCAGTAACCGGAGGTTACATCATCAACAGTGGCTACTTGTGCACTGCTCATGCTCAACGCCCGTGCGCCTACACCAATGTTTAAAAAATCATTACTGTATTTTCTGAATTGCCCTCTTGCATCAAAATGCAGAATACATAGCAATAAAATTCCGGGTAAAAAAAATTTAAGTTTCATCAGGTGTTTTTTATTTATGCCCGCTGTAACGAACACATTACCGTAAAATTACTTCATCCTATGATTCAGATAATTTTGGTAATGCACAGCCTTGTAACGAACTGTTTTTTTAAAGGTTTTATTTCTAAACAAATTTTAATACCCATTTAATAATCATTAAACTATTCGTTTCAAATTATATAAAAGCAATTTAAAATCCGGTGAACTAAATATTTGAACAACGGTTATTCGGTTTGATTTTTATTTTGCACCAAAATTTTAAAAATAATTCATGTCAGAAATAATTGATTGCTTAATTATTGGGTCAGGACCAGCCGGATACACCGCAGCTATTTATGCAGCCAGAGCAAACCTGAAACCCGTGATGATAACAGGATTAGAACAAGGCGGTCAATTAATGAATACGACTGATGTTGAAAATTACCCTGGTTATCCGAATGGAATTTTAGGCCCGGAAATGATGGAAGATTTTAAATTGCAAGCTGAGCGAATGGGAACAGATATCCGGTTTGGTTATGTTAACAAAGTGGATTTTACAGGGGCTATTCATAAAGTTTGGGTTGATGAAAAAATAGAGTTGCTTGCCAAAACTGTTATAATTTCAACCGGCGCTACAGCCAAGTGGCTGGGAATTGCTTCAGAAACAAGATTAAACGGAAGCGGTGTTTCAGCCTGTGCGGTTTGCGATGGTTTTTTTTACAGAGGTAAACCGGTTGCCATAGTTGGTGCAGGTGATACCGCGTGCGAAGAAGCAATCTACCTGAGTAAACTATGTACTGAGGTGCATATGATTGTGCGCAGTAATATCATGCGCGCATCCAAAGTGATGCAAGACCGTGTTTTGCAAACAAAGAACATAACCGTTTACTGGAATTCGTCAACCGACGAAGTAATTGGCGATAAAGCCGTTATCGCTGTTCGCATTATTAATAATTTAACCAATGAAAAAACAGAATTGAAAGTGGATGGTTTCTTTGTAGCCATTGGTCATCAACCTAATTCTTTGCCATTTAAAGAATTTATTAAAACCGATGAGCAAGGATATATAATAACGCAACCCGATTCAGCCAAAACAAATGTTGCCGGTGTATTTGCCTGCGGCGATGTGCAGGATAAAATTTACAGGCAAGCCGTTACAGCTGCAGGTTCAGGATGCATGGCAGCATTGGATGCGGAACGATATTTATCAGCACAAGGTCATTGATTGTTTTAACTGAATTGCAATCTGATTTAAACGAACAATAAATTGAATACGATTTATGATATTGATGCACTTGATATTTATGGCAATTCGGTTTCATTAAATGATTATCGAGGCAAAGTTTTATTAATTGTGAATACAGCATCGGAATGTGGTTATACCCAACAACTTGAATCGCTTCAAAAAATTTATACTAAATATTGCGAATCTGGATTTGAAATCTTAGCATTTCCATCAAACGATTTTGGAAATCAGGAACCCCTGACAAATGAATCGTTAATTCAGTTTTGTAAAAAAGAATATGCAATTTCATTCCCGGTGTTTTCAAAAATTCATGTGAAAGGAAGCAACATACATCCCTTGTATCAATTTTTATCCAGTAAAAAACTGAATGGTAAAATACAATCGAAACCAAATTGGAATTTTCACAAGTACTTAATAAATAAACAGGGTGATGTGTGCGATTATTTTTTCTCCTTCACCAAGCCTGACAGCAATCGATTAATAAAAAGAATTGAAATGCTTCTTGTTGAAAAAAACTAAAAAATGATTTCAGTTTGCTTGAATAATTTAAAAAAATAAAACCGAATAAAAAATGAGTGACGATATTGTAAAAATACTTGCCTTTGGCGCTCACCCGGACGATGTGGAAATGAGTTGCGCCGGTACATTAATGAAACAAGCTGAACAAGGTTATTCATTCGGGATTATTGATTTAACACGCGGCGAATTAGGAACGACAGGCACTTCGGAAATTCGAAAGGCAGAGGCAATAAATGCCTGTAAAATAACAGGTGCAAAATTCCGGGAGAATCTGAATTTCAGAGATGGCTTTTTTATAAATGACGAACAACATCAGCTCGAAGTAATAAAAATGATTCGGAAATATAAACCCGAAATTATTTTTGCCAATGCCATAAACGACCGTCACCCCGATCATGGCAAGGGAGCCGCTTTGATTAAAGATGCTGCATTCCTATCGGGCTTAAAAAAAATTAAAACTATAGTTGCCGGCCATGAGCAAGATGAGTGGCGACCAAAAGCAGTTTATCATTATATTCAGGATAAAGATTTACAGCCTGATTTTTTAATTGATGTTTCTTCTGTATTCGAAAAAAAAATGGAAAGCATTCTGGCTTTTAAATCTCAATTTTTTAATTCAGAAAGCAGGGAACCGAAAACCTATATTTCTGACCCTGATTTTTTAGACTCGTTAACAGGAAGAATGAGATTGTGGGGAAAAATTATTGGTGTTAAATACGCCGAAGGATTTACAGTAAATAAAATCATTGGCGTGAATGATATTTTTAACCTGAGATAGAAACAGTTTTATCAGTACTGAATTCGACAGCGATTTCATTGCTTAGTCTGTTAGAGTGCATTATATTTTTTTGGCAACCAATCGGTTTATTTAATTCTTGTAGATATTTTTTGATAAACCATTTTACCATTTAACAAAAAATATAATTCTGTCAGTTTCAAAACACTGCCACTATCCAACAAAAGTGTTGGCATTACCATTGAATTTATTTTAAGTACAAAATTTTTATCAGCTCATTGTTATAAAAATAAATTTGATAATTATCTCTCATTACTTTTGAAGCCGTTGAATTTTTTGCCTTGAAGTAAAGATTCTGGATTTCAGAATCAAGATGAACGAATGAACTAATGAACCAATCAACCACTAACCATTTCTTATGATTGCACAAATAATATTCTCTCTCCTCTTCATTGCTGCTGTGGCCCTATTCACAATCAATGTGAAAAAAGTAATTCGCAACATTAATTTAGGAAGAGATATAAAAATAAATGACCGCAAGGGCGATCGTTGGAAGCAAATGATACTGGTGGCATTCGGACAGAAGAAAATGTTTAAGCGACCCTTGCCGGCGCTTCTTCACTTGGTGGTTTATGCCGGGTTCATCATCATCAATATTGAATTGCTCGAAATTGTTTGCGATGGAATTTTCGGTACACACCGCCTGCTTGCTCAATTTGTTCCTGCAGGTTTTTACAATTTTATTATTGCCGGATTTGAAGTGCTTGCCATTTTAGTTTTAGTTGGTTGTGTAATTTTTTTATGCCGCCGTTACATTGCGCGCATACCGCGCTTCTGGAATAAAGAAATGACCAAGTGGCCCCGAACCGATGCCACCATCATACTATTCACCGAAATTATATTGATGAGTTTATTTCTGACAATGAATGCTGCCGACAGTATTTTACAATCGCGCGGAAACGAACATTATTTTTCAGCCGGTCTGTTTCCGGTCAGTGATTTTTTATTTTCTTATCTGAATAGATTTTCTGATGCCTCATTAATTTTTATCGAACGATTTTGCTGGTGGGGTCACATCATTGGAGTTTTCTTTTTCCTGAACTACATTATCTGGTCAAAACATTTTCACATACTGCTTGCTTTCCCGAATGTGTGGTATGCAAAGCTCACTGCGAAAGGCGAATTCACTTCTCTTGCTTCAGTTACCAATGAAGTAAAACTGATGCTCGACCCGAATGCGGCTGTTACTCCCGAAGCCAATCCCGGAAAATTTGGGGCAAAGGATGTTCATGATTTGAACTGGAAGCAATTGATGGATGCATATTCCTGTACCGAGTGTGGTCGGTGTACTTCTGTTTGTCCTGCTAACATTACCGGAAAACTTTTATCGCCACGAAAAATTATGATGGACACACGCGATAGATTGGAAGAAGTTGGTCGCAACATTGACAAGCATGGAATTGATTTCACTGATGGAAAATCGTTGTTAGGAAATTATATTACCGAAGAAGAACTGTGGGCATGTACCAGTTGCAATGCATGTGTGGAAGAATGCCCTGTGTTGATTGATCCGCTCAGCATTATTACTGATTTGCGCCGCAACTTAGTAATGGAAGAATCTAAGTTGCCAGGTGAGCTCACTGATATGATGAGCAACATTGAAAACAACGGAGCGCCTTGGAAATTTTCTCCGAGTGATCGTTTCAATTGGGCTGATGGTTTGGATATTCCGGTGATGGCAGATTTAGCAGCGCGAGGCGAACAACCCGAAGTTGTTTTCTGGATTGGCTGTGCCGGAAGTTTTGATGACAGATATAAAAGCGTTGTTCGCTCGTTCGCAAAAATTCTGAATGAAGCGAAAGTGAAATTCGCTGTGCTCGGATTAGAAGAAACATGCACCGGTGATCCGGCAAAGCGCGCAGGCAACGAGTTTCTGGCACAGATGCAGGCCATGCAAAACATTACCACCTTAAATAATTATTCGATAAAAAATATTGTGACTGCTTGTCCGCATTGTTTCAATAATATTAAAAATGAATATCCGGCATTGGGTGGAAATTATGAAGTGATGCATCATTCCGCATTCTTACAAAAATTATTAGAAGACGGGCGATTGGTGATGAAGGAAAATAATTCGCTAACCGGACAAACAATTACTTACCACGACTCTTGCTACTTAGGTCGTGCGAATGATGTGTACGAAGCACCGCGTGTAGTGATTGAATCGTTGAAAGTGGAATTGCGTGAAATGAAAAAGTGCCGCACCAATGGATTGTGTTGCGGTGGTGGTGGTGCACAGGTTTTTAAAGAAGAAGAAAACGGAACCAAACGCATAAGTACCGAGCGCGCCGAACAAATAATGGAAACCGGTGCAAGCGTGGTTGCAGTGGGTTGCCCTTTCTGCATGACCATGATTGATGATGGATTAAAAACAAAAAATCAGGAAGAGAAAATTAAAGTGAAGGATATTGCGGAATTGATTGCGGAGGCGAATGGACTTTAATTTGAATATTTGGAGATTTGAAAATTTGAAGATAGAATAAAAGCTACTTCTAATAAGGACTACAGTAAAATGATTGATTTGATAACTTCTATTTTTCCAAACTGAGTTCTACTTTTTTCAATAGTTCGGATGCATTTGCGTTCGAAATATTTATTCCTTCAATTTGAAAAGAAGAGACGAGTGACTTCATGATTTTTTTTCGAAGTGTACTTCTGTCTGAAGAGATTTTTTTTGTTTTCCTTTTCATAAGGCTAAGATAAGAATGAATTGTGACTTACTCATTTAAAAGTTTTGCATTCTCATTTCAGAAATAGCATTACTTTTATTGGAAATATTTTTCTAATGAAGAAAATTTTACTTCTTTCGTTTTTCATTTTTAGTTTTTCATTCACGAAAGCTCAATGGGTAACTATTCCTGATGCAAATTTTGTTGCATGGTTATCTCAAGAATATCCTTCTTGTATGAACGGGAACTTGATGGATACAACTTGTAGTTGGATTGTGAACGATACATATGTTGATGTAACCTCTTTAAATATTTCGAATTTAAGCGGAATACAATTTTTTGATAACTTACAACATCTTGATTGCTCTATAAATGATTTAAGCTCTTTACCTTCTCTACCAAATACATTAACCTTTTTAAGCTGTTATGATAATAACTTAAACAGTTTACCAGTTTTGCCAAATTCCTTAACTGAATTTGATTGTATTGGCAATAACCTTACTGCTCTCCCTGATTTACCTAATAATTTAACACTATTATTTTGCAGCTATAATTCTTTAGCAAACTTACCTCCTTTACCTAATTCTTTACAGGGTTTGTATTGTAGTTTCAATCAATTGATAAATCTGCCTACATTACCAAACTCTTTACTTATATTAGATTGCTCTTCTAATCAACTGACTTCCTTGCCTACTCTCCCTAATCAGTTAGAGTGGCTTCTCTGTTATTATAATCAAATATCAACTATTCCAAATTTCCCAAACTCCTTAACTTACCTTCAATCTTATAATAATCAAATAACAAGTGTACCTTTTTTTCCGAATTCTCTGCCATGGATAGCTTTACAAAACAACCTATTGACAAGTCTTCCTAATTTACCTAATTCTTTAAATTTTTTAACAATTCAGAATAATCCTATTCAATGTTTACCTTCCATTTCGCATTTTTTTGGAGCGCCCTCACATTTTGATATTTCTGGAACCCTAATAACCTGCTTACCTAATTATATTGAGCATATTGACTTTATTCCTGCTATAGATACAATGCCAATTTGCGATCAGAATAATTTAAATGGATGCCCTCCTTGTTTAAGTGATACATCTTTTTCATTTATGGAAATCAGCTATGGAGATAGCATTTTTTTATCAAATGATTGGCAAACTACACCTGGAATTTATTCTTATCATTTAAATTCAAATACAAGTTGTGACAGTGTTATAATGGTTACTCTAACAGTAGATACAACTAGTTCGAATATTCATTTGATATATAAAAACAATTTTTCCCTCTACCCAAACCCAACTTCAGAAAACATATCAGTAGAATACAACATCAATACTTCAGGAACACTTACCATCTACAATCTCCTTGGACAAAAAAAGCAAGAAATAATTTTAGAAAAAAACACTTCAACAAAAAATATTTCGCTCACCAACATTCCTTCCGGCATTTATTTCTGTGTAATAAAAACCGAAGATGGAAAAACGATGCAGCAGAAATTGGTGGTGGAGAAATAATCTTCGAATAATAAAAAACCACCCCTCCGCAAATCAATTCGCAAAGGAGTGGTTATTAAAAAGCAAGCAAGCAAATCAATCCGTAATCAGCACACTGAACCGCTGGCTCCATCCACTGCTCTTGGCGTTTTCGCTGGAATTGATCCAGCGGCAGAAACCAATCATACGGCTTCCCACATTGGCCACACCGGCTTTAATCAGTGTTTTAGCTTTACGGCTCACCACCACTTTCGGATAATCTTCAGGGTCGGCCGGCACGGGATCATCTGCTTTGGCAACAATGATGTAGCGTATTTCCACCCCATCGGCTTCGGGGTGCAGCGATGGGCGGCTGCTGTCGCTCTCCACCCTGTTTACCACTTCCACACCTGCACCGGCAAGCGATGCTACTTTAACCGAAGGCACGGTTTACTACTTTGTTGGTGTTCCACATTTTAAAGTTTTAACAAATATAACCAACCCAAGCCCTTGCGAGGTGTTTTCACCTGCAAGTTTTTTCGGAAGCACGCTATATTGCATCTCTGAATGGAAGACATAAACCCGATAACCTTTTACACCGCCACAATTCTCGAGTGGAAACATCTATTGAAGAATGATAAGTATAAGCAAATCATTATTGATAGCTTGAAATTCTGCGTGACAGAAAACAGAGTGAAGCTTTTCGGATTTGTAATAATGCCAAATCACATTCACCTCTTATGGTCAATGTGTGAAGGAATGAAACAGGAAAATGTGCAACGAAACTTTATGAAGTTCACAGCACAACAAATGAAATTTGATTTACTGAAAAACGACAAAGAGTATTTGCAAAAATTTAAAGTAGCAGCAGTTGATCGTGAGTATCAGTTTTGGGAAAGATTGCCCCACTGTTTTGAATGTTATTCGCGTGAGATGGTTTCGCAGAAACTAAATTACATTCACAACAATCCTTGTCATGAAAAATGGAAGCTTGCTGCAACACCTGAAGACTATAAATTTTCTTCCGCAAAATTTTATCTGACCGGACAAAATGATTGGGGATTTCTAACTAATTATGCTGACTACTATAATTAATACAATCGTGGTCACAAAAATTCTTGCAGGTGAAAACACCTCGCAAGGGCGTGGGGTGGTTATATTTGTAAAAAGGTAAAAGTTTGGAACACCAACAACAGCGAAATGGCTTTCCGGTGCGCCGTTGCAGAGCTATTAATATTACATATTGATTTATCATGCATGTTGAACTATAAATAATTCGCTTATAATTATATTTCGGTTAAAACTGTGCATTGGTAATTCACGCATTGGTACATTTATTTTAACCTGAATCTGTTTTGATTCAATTGACCAAATGAATGTTTAAAATTTATAGGGTTGTTCCTTTCGTATGAGTATAGCGGTTATAAATTTATAGGAGTTTGCCTCACTCATTACAGTATTTTCAGCTAAATTAATTGCATTGGTTATAAATCTATATGGTTCTGCTTCATTCATCACTATAATAATGGTACATTCAATTACAACAATTATAAAGCTATATCACCATGGTACATTCATCACTATTTTTTCAGCAAACTCATATACGGATGCGATAAATCTATATGAGTTTACTGCGCGCATCACTGTATTTGCATCAAACACCCATGAGTTTACTTTAAAATGATGTGCATTTATAACGCGAGTATTTAAATTTAATCCATTGATTCTATATGTATTATAGATTATGTAGAATTAATTTACCAAAAAACAAAACATTTTTTAAATGGCAGGGTATTGAAGCTCTGAATGCCTTTAGCATCATTTTTAAATTAATTTTTTCACTTCTTTCAAAACACCACTAAACATGGCTACAATTAAAGAATCTGTTCCGGTTCTCGGATTAAACAAAAGAACCTACAACACTGTTGCCGACAAGGCCGATGCAGTAGTTGCTGCCCTAACAGGAAATGCAAATTTCACAGGGCTAACTACCAAACTCACTACGCTGGGTTCGGATAATCAGCGCTTGCGAGCGTTGATGGCTTTGGAACCCACCAAATCCATTACTGTTGAAAAACAGGAATACAAAAAATCAATACTTCAGCAAATGGAGGAGTTGATGTGGGATTGTTTCACACAGGTAGCAGGCGACATGGTTAAATTTTTAACCAGTTCGTTTGGCACTAAAAAAGCGCCGGCACCGGTTAATTTTTTAGCTCAACCTGAGCAAATTACTCCGCTTGCAGGTAGTAAGGATGGAGAAATTGCTATTCGCTTTAAGGCGGATAAGCATTCGCGGTTTTATAAACTCATGCTTGGCATAAGCGAAACTGAAATGACTCAGTTTGGTTTATACACCAGCAGCCGCATATTGCTAACGGGCTTAGAGAGTGGTAAAATGTATTACATTAAAATCATGGCCTGCGGCACACGAGGCGTTGAAAGTGCGTGGAGCGCAGTTGTGAGTCGTCGCGCGGCTTGATAGTAGCATTAACACACAAGGCATTCACTTAAAAACCTGTTTCGAAAGAGGCAGGTTTTTTTGTTTTATATATCAACCTCCAAACAACAACTTAAAATAAAATGAAGGCTTGCGCAGTTTGCTTCGCATATCCAAATCATTAAACATGCACGAGATGGTTTCCTGCACGGTTTTATTTCGTGCGGCTTTGTTCACTACAAAATTGAAAAGCCAGCCGTGCTTCGATAAATTTTGCAGGCGCTTGCTTAAACTTAATTCGTTCCACAGTTTGCGGTAAACAATTTCATCATATTCTTTCAAAACTGTTTTTGAAAAATCTTTTGTAGCAATTGCTTTCGTTGCAATGTCAGCAGCTACCATTCCGCTCAGCATAGCATTGCCGATTCCCTCTCCTGTAAACGGGTCAATAAGCGATGCCGCATCGCCAACCAATAAATAATTATCGCCTGAAATAGTTCGCTTCTTCGAGCCAAGCGGCAGGCCATATCCTTTCACATCATCAATCAGTTCTGCATTTTTAAATCGCTCTTTCAGTGTTGGATATTTCTCTAAAATCTGCGGCAATAATTTTTTCAGATTTGCTTTTCGCTTGCTCACAATATCACTCCGCATTCCGATTCCAATATTCGCTTGTCCGTTGGGTAACGGAAAAATCCAGAAATATCCCGGAAGCAATTCATCTAAAAAATGAAGCTCAATAAAATTATCTTCATCCATACCACTTACATTTTTATAATAGGCACGAATGCCGGCGCAGTAATGTGGGTGTTCCACTTCTATTCCGCCAAACTCACGGGCAAAGGCGCTGTGTGCGCCATCAGCCGCAATTAATAGTTTAGTACTGAACAGAATTTCATTTTCATTCAACCCAACCAACCATTCATTATTTATTTTCTTGAAATATTTTAACTGTGTGTTTTCAATCAGTTGAATGAGTGGTTGCTGCTTCACCTGTTCAACCATAAAATTATCGAAGTCCACTCGCTTCGAAATAAAACCGGGTGCATTACCAACAGCAGGATAATCTTTTTTAAACGGGATGCGGATGCTCTTAAGATTGGGTGCAAAAAATTTCACTCCATAAGAACCCACCTGAATACTTGATGATGAAAGCTGATTAACCAGTTCAGGATTTAATTTATTCAGTATGCTCACCACTTTACCACTCAGTGCATCACCGCAAATTTTATCGCGCGGAAACTTTGCTTTATCAATCAGTACGGAAGGAATTCCTTTCGAAGCCAGAAACAACGCAGCGCTTGCACCACCCGGGCCTGCACCTAAAATACACACATCAGTTTTCTGCATCGGCCAAAGAAAGAATTTAGATTTTAGATTTTTGAATTAAGATTTTAGATTTTTCATTGCGGGTTACTATCACTTCGATGTTTCATGAATAACTTTCATTTTCTTTGCCAACTCACATGCGAGCTGCTTTTCTTTTTTGTTTACAGATTATTTTATCAATCTCCTGCTTCAGTCAAATTGAAATCACCAGAACTGATTCCGGAAAGTGTTATGCCCTATGCGGTGCGCCATTGATTTACAAAATCGAATCTATTCCGGTAGTGAATACGCCAAAGCATAAAAAAGTAATCAGTATGCCCGAATCATTTATGGTTTCTACAGATACTATTCAGTATGCTTCAGGTGATTCGATTTGGCAAACCCTGCCGGGTATTTATGATGTGGTGGAAGAAAAAGTAATGCTGGGTAATGGCAAATCAAAAACAATTTCAAGTTACACAGTGATACAGGAACCCAAGCATGAGTTTACACGCGACCAAAAAAAATACAAGCAAGTAACCGTTTATGAAGCAGCTGATTTACCATCGAAAAAGAAAGTAGAATTTCCGGCAACCTATACCCATGTGAGTTTAAAAAAATTGGTTGCGCCCATTTCAAAAGAAATAGAAACAGAAGTGTTGTGCCCGGAAAAATTAACTGAAAAAATAATAGACGATGTTCAACAGAAATTAAAAGCATTCGGATTTGATGCCGATAACTTCACAAACGAATTAGGCGAAACAACTTTGGATTCTTTAAAAATATTCCAGGAACAAAATGTATTACCAATTGGCGGGTTAAACATTCCTACTTTGGAATTAATGGGCATTCAATATTGATTTTAACATTTCGACTTTATAAAATATTAGTCGCTAACAAACCGTCATGCAACAAATGTTATTTTGAAATAATATCTATATCCTAATGAACCAATAAACAAATGAGCTATTAAACAAATGAACCAATGAACCAATGAACTAATCAACTAATGAACTAATGAACTAATGAACTATTCAACTAATCAACCAATCAACCAACCAATAAACTAATCCCATTGGCCAGACCAAATTTTAGTAGCAACAGCAAACCCGTAGAAGAACTACCGAAAGCGAAAATTAACCGCAACAACCTGAAGGAAGCAATGGACCTGCTTCGGTTTGCAAAACCTTATCGCTACTACTTTATTGGGGGATTAATTTTTCTTTTCCTGAGCAATCTGGCAACCATGTCGTTTCCTTATGCAACTGGTAAATTGATTGATACTGCCTTGCTGGAAGGAAAAGGAACAGGGATGTTTTCCAATATCAATGACCTCGCTCTCTTTCTTATGGGAGTTTTGGCATTTCAACTGGTTTTTTATTTCTGTCGGATTTATTTGTTTGCTGTTACAGGCGAGCGAACATTGGCGGATATGCGACGCGAAACTTATAGTCGCATTATTTCATTGCCCATGAGTTTTTTCTCCAATCGCCGGGTAGGTGAATTAGCGAGTCGTTTATCATCCGACCTTTCTCAAATTCAGGATACAATTACAAATACACTTGCCGAATTTCTACGGCAAATTATTGTGTTGCTTATTGGCATGACGCTCATCTTTAATATTTCGACCAAGCTGGCTTTACTCATGCTTTCTGTTTTTCCGGTTGTAATTATTGCGGCAGTTTTGTTTGGTAAAGTGATAAGGAAATTATCTAAAAAAGCGCAGGACCAGTTAGCAGAATCAGGAACGATAGTAGAGGAAACACTGCAGGGAATTACCAATGTGAAAGCATTTACAAACGAAGGCTACGAGACAAACCGTTACAGAGGCTCTCTTGATAAAGTGGTTTCATTGGCGTTGAAAAGTGCCAAGTACAGAGGTGCATTTGCTTCGTTTTTAATCTTCTCGATGTTCGGAGCAATTGTGCTCGTGATGTGGTATGGCTCAGTGCTGGTACAAAGCCATGACCTCACTGTGGGGCAACTCACCTCATTTATTATATATACAGTATTCGTTGGCGGCTCCATGGCGGGCTTTGCAGAAGTATATAGTCAGATGCAAAAAACAATTGGCGCCACACAACGGGTGCGAGAACTCATTCGCGAAATTCCTGAACCTATAGAGGTAAATAACATTCCTGTTTCATCGGAAAATAAAATTATTGGTGATGTGCAGTTTAAAAATATTGCATTCAGTTATCCGGCACGAAAAGAAATTGAAGTGTTAAAAAATATTTCATTCAATGTAAAGCAAGGACAAAAGGTGGCCATTGTCGGGCCGAGTGGCGCGGGTAAATCAACCATTGCCGGATTGCTGCTTCAGTTTTACAAAGCTGAAAGCGGTCAAATATTTTTCGATAATAAATCTGCTTCTGAATTTCAATTAACACAATTGCGAAAGCAAATGGCGTATGTGCCACAAGATGTGATTTTGTTTGGCGGAACTATAATTGAAAACATCGGTTACGGAAAACCGGATGCAACAATGGAAGAAATTATTGCTGCAGCTCAAAAAGCAAACGCACATAATTTTATTGAATCGTTTCCTGAAAAATATGAAACCATTGTGGGTGAGCGTGGAATAAAATTATCAGGCGGTCAGCGGCAACGGATTGCAATTGCCCGGGCGGTATTAAAAAATCCGGCAATATTGATTTTGGATGAAGCCACAAGTTCGTTGGATTCAGAATCGGAAAAATTGGTGCAGGAAGCATTGGAAGAACTGATGAAGAACCGCACTTCATTCATTATCGCTCACCGATTATCAACCATTCGAAATGCCGATAAAATTTTAGTGCTTGATAAAGGAATAATAACCGAAGAAGGAACGCACGAAGAATTAATGAGAATAGAAAACGGCCTCTACCGCAAACTCAGCGAACTGCAATTTGAAACTCGGAGTATAGAAGATGTGGTGAATGTTACAGAAGAATAATTTCTGTTTTTATTTCACAACCAAAAACCTCTTTACAAAATTATTTTTATCAGAAGTTGCTTTCACAAAATAAATTCCGGAAGACAATGGTGAAGTGCTGAATGAAAAATTTCCATTCAAAGTTTGTGATGAAATTATTTTCCCTTCCAAATTTATTATTTGAACTTTCATTTTTAAAGAAGAAGAATTACTCAGATTAATCTGAGAATTATTTTCAGAGAAAATAAAATTTTCTTCCATCCAATCATTTACGCCATTCGGAATACTGAATGCACAACTGTCATTACTTTTTTGTCCGGTGTAACTGAAATTATCCAAGTAAAGTGCACCGCCTTTGTGGGTGCCGCTTATACCAATCTGCACAGCTGAGTCAGCAAAGAAAACCGCATCGTTTATGCTTCCGTTCGATTGATTAACCAGTATGGGAAAGTTGGTTCCTGTAGTACCAAGATCATTAACTTCAGTATGAATGTGAATGGTATCAGGCGCCGCAAAAGTTAATTCCAGTTTTAGTTCGTACCAGTTTCCATGAACCAATGACACTGATGGATACGGATTATTATTCCACGAGTAAGTGAGTATTTCAATTTTCTTATTGTGTGAAACTGCAGTTACTATGTAATGATTAAAATCGGCATAGGGCTTTAACCAGATGGCCGCGCATCGCGCATAACTTGGAATGGAAGTTAATGTAGTGTCGTACTTAAAACTAATGCTAGTGGTGTTGCTCGCTAAATCTCCGCCCTTGTATTTGAAACAATAATTCGCTTCATCATTTCCCCAGCTAATGGAATCGGGAGTCGTTAAGCATCCGCCGGTAATTCCATCGGTGGTTATTTGTGTCAATCCGTTTCCACCTGAAAACCAGTTTGCCAAATCATTATCGCTGGTACTTGTGTAATTATTAAAAAGTACATTTTCATTTACCGTTTGTGCAAATCCAAAATGGTTGGAAAGCAAAACAGAGAAAAGCAAAATTGAAATTATTTTCATGTTGAATTTTTTATGAAGTTGAAAGTAAACAAAAATTATTTTCGTGCGGTAAGATTATGAAACAACAGCAAGCAAAGAAAAAAGAAAAGCCGGAGAATAAATCCCTCTCAAAAAAATTGCCGGTTGAAAAATCAGCAAACAAAAATCTGAAATGGTTTTTACTTGCCGGAGTATTGTTGCTTACGGTCTTTGTATATTATCCATCGCTAAAAAATGAATGGACCAACTGGGATGACCGTGGTTATGTGCTCGATAATGAGTTAACAAAAAATTTAAACACAACTACTTTCACTCAGTTTTTTACAACAGCACAGGTAATGGGAAATTATCATCCGTTGCCAATGCTCTCATTGGCCATTGATTGGAAAATGTATGGTGATGATGCAACAGGATATCACCTCACTGCATTGCTGTTTCATTTACTTAATACCATTTTAGTATTCAGTTTCATTTTATTATTAATGCAATCAGCGTGGATGGCGGCAATTGTTGCGGCGCTGTTTGCCATTCATCCCGCGCACACCGAATCGGTTGCATGGATTTCGGAACGGAAAGATTTGATGTACCTGTGTTTTTACATGATGAGTTTGATTGCATACTTATTTTATTCAAAAAGCAAATCAGCAATAAGTTACTCGCTATGCATTCTCGCTTTTATTTTTTCGCTGCTTTCAAAAGGTCAGGCAGTAACTCTACCAATTGTATTGGTGGGGATTGATTACCTGCAAAAAAGAAAATGGGAATGGAAAATAGTCATTGAAAAAATTCCATTCTTCGCTTTGTCCATTGCATTCGGATTAATAGCAGTGAATGCACAATCGCTCAGTAAATCCATTGCCGATATTCCCTACTATTCATTTCCCGAGAAAATGTTGTTTGCTGCCTACTCGCTTTTCAGTTATATCTACAAAGCAGTTTATGCCAATCCGCTTTCCGCATTTTATCCTTATCCGTTAAAGGGCGCCGCATACAGTTGGCTGATATGGTGCTCACCCATTTTACTTTTAGCAATTGCAGCCATAGTGATTTTCAAATTCCGCAAAAACAGAATGGTGATTTTCGGTCTCCTATTTTTTTTAGTGAATGTGGCACTCATACTTCAGATACTTCCGGTGGGCGCAGCTATAATGGCCGACCGCTATACTTATCTCGCCTACCTCGGATTATTTTTTCTCATTGCATACTTTGTTGATTGGATTATGAAAAATAAATCCATCAAAATCATTTACAAGCAATTGGTTTCTGTACTAATCATTTCAATCATGGCCATTCAATGCAGTCAGGCAATGGATAGAATTGCAGTATGGAAAAACACCGAATCGCTTTGGTTGGACACCATAGAGAAATATAATTATGTTCCGGTAGCCCGCAATAACCTCGGCAGTTTTTATCAGAAAAATAACCGGTTAGACGAAGCACTTGTTCAATTCAATGAAGCCATACGGTTACAAAAAAATTATCCCGAAGCATTAATCAACCGCTCCGATATTTACCGCGTGCAGGGAAAAATCCGCGAGGCCATTGACGATTGCAGCAATGCCATAAAATTCAATCCCGAATATCCGGGTGCATTTATGAATCGCGGCATTGCTTACAGCATTGGCAGACAGTACGATTCAGCTTTTCACGATTTTAAAATGGTGTTGAAAACCGAACCCAACAATGCAAATGCCTATGGTAACCTGGGGAATTTACTGGATATGAAGGGCAAAATTGACAGCGCCATTTGGGCTTACACCAAGGCCATTGACATTAACCCTGCTTATTTCGATTGTTATGGAAACCGTGCGCGCAGTTACATGAAGCTGAATAAATTCACCCAGGCATTAACCGATGCAAGCAGCGCCATTCAGTACTCGCCCGCCGCCGGAAATTTATACGCCCTTCGTGCCGATGTGTATTTTAATATGAATCAGTTTGAAAATGCTTTGAACGATGCCCTGAAAGCACAGCAACTCGGCTTTACTATTAATCAGCAATACATTGATATGCTGAAACAAAAAACAGGAAAGTGATTTTTTCAACGCAGTATAAATAATTTATTAAAAAATTCTTTCCATAGTCACACTTGCTTTATCAATAGAGCCGCCAAGTGCAGGATTTAATTTCGATACTTTAATTTTTATGCGGTTCACCCGAAGTTGCAGAATAATCATATTGATAATTTCAGTACAATAGGTTTCAATTAACCGGAAAGGCTTCTGCGAAATTTTCTTACACATTTCGTAAAGTGTTTCATAATTAATGGTGCGGGTGAGCTGGTCGTTGGTTTGCACGGCCAGATTTAATTCTACTTCCAGGTCAATTAAAATTTCGTTACCAACTACCTGCTCTTCTTCATAAAATCCAATAGGCGAATGAAACTTCATTCCTTCCAGACTTATTATCATACGGTTTGTTTTGTTCCTGCAAATAGAAAATTTAAAACCGAACTATTTTAAAATGGAAGGAAATTTCTTGTTAAAAATATTAGTGATGGTAAATTATCACATGCTGAAATCAATTCTATTTTTGCCGCACTTTAAAAAGCACCCATGTATAAAGACCAGTACCAGCACCCCGATTACTACCTGTTAGATGAATTTTTAACCGATGAACACAAATTAATTCGTGATACTGCCAGAGCTTGGGTAAAGGAAAATTGTTCTCCCATTATAGAAGATTATGCGCAGCGGTCAGAGTTTCCAAAACACCTGATTCCGGGTTTGGCTGAGATTGGTGCATTCGGGCCAACTATTCCGGTGGATTATGGCGGCGCCGGACTCGATTATATTTCGTACGGAATTATTATGCAGGAACTGGAAAGATGCGATTCCGGAATTCGGTCAACTGCATCGGTGCAGGGTTCGTTAGTGATGTATCCGATTTATGCATATGGCAGCGAGGAGCAAAAGAAAAAATACTTGCCGAAATTGGCGAAGGGCGAGTTGATGGGATGCTTTGGATTAACCGAACCCGATCATGGTTCTGACCCATCGAGCATGATTACACATTTTAAAGAACATGGCGATCATGTAATTTTAAACGGAGCAAAAATGTGGATCAGTAATTCGCCGTTTGCTGATATTGCAGTGGTGTGGGCAAAGGATGAACAAGGGGATATTCGCGGATTAATAGTGGAGCGTGGCATGGCTGGATTCACTACACCCGAAACTCATGGGAAGTGGTCGCTTCGTGCATCGGCTACCGGTGAATTGGTTTTTGACAATGTGAAAGTTCCGAAAGAAAATATTTTTCCAAACATAAAAGGATTGAAAGGGCCTCTTGGCTGCTTAAGCAGTGCACGATACGGAATTGCATGGGGCGCTTTAGGTGCCGCAATGGATTGTTATGATTCGGCATTGCGCTATTCGCAACAACGAATTCAGTTTGGTAAACCCATTGGCGGATTTCAGTTAACACAAAAAAAATTAGCTGAGATGATTACTGAAATAACAAAGGGACAATTGCTGGTTTGGCGATTGGGGTTATTGAAAAATGAAAATCGTGCAACACCCGCTCAAATAAGTATGGCAAAAAGAAACAGTGTGGAAACCGCATTGAATGTATCGCGCGAAGCACGGCAAATTCACGGCGGGATGGGCATAACCGGCGAGTATTCCATTATGCGCCACATGATGAATCTGGAATCGGTGGTTACTTATGAAGGCACGCACGACATTCATTTATTAATTACCGGAATGGATGTTACAGGAATTAATGCGTTCAAATAAAAAAGTGTTTGAACTATTATAGGTCAAAAAACCACCCGTAATCGGAGAAATAAATTTATCCGTCGGAGTTTCAGGGCGATTTAAAAAGTATTTGAATCATAGTCATTGCAGGTCATCTAATTTCGGTTAGTCTGATAAAGACAAATCAAAATCTGATGGCCTATGAAAAAAATTCTTTACACAATTGTAATAGCAAGCAACATAAGTTTTTGTGTTCACGCGCAATCACTCACTTCATCGTTGGTTTCAAATACTGATACAAATATTTCATCCCCTGAAAATAAATTGGATTATATCGTGATGAATGCAACGGATAAAAAACTGAGAAGTGATTTCAAAGAATTAAAAATCAACATTGCTCCCAATGATTCAAAAGGAATGTTGTCGCTCGAAATTAATTCGCCAAAGCGCTGGATACTTTTAATGGAATTGAAAAACGGGTTGGAAGATGTGTTGTTGTTTCAGGAAGTTGAATTGCACGAAGGAATAAATACCATTCCGTTTGAAACTGATGATGCAGCCACCACTACCTTTTCGTTGAAGATGAGTGAAGTGAGCTCAAACTATAGTGCATCACTTTCTTTGCTTAGAAGGTAAACTTTTTTACAATTGGTCAGTAAGAACGGTTCCCGATTAAATGGGAATCATATGAAATATTTTTTAACCCTAACCTTGTTTTCAGTTTTACTTCAGGAAAATGTAAAAGCCGAAATTTCGAAACCCAACAAACTAAAAGCCGAAGTGATCAGTTCATCTCAGGTTAAATTAAACTGGGTTGGAAGCATGGATGATTTTTGCTACCAGGTGCGGGTAAAACTCAAAAACGAAACCGCCTGGACTGAATATATAGTAGCCGCCCCAAGCATTAACAGAAGAATTAATAATTTAATACCCGGTGCTTCATACAATTGGGAAGTGCAATGTTGCGGCAAATCAAAGAAAGAAGTTTCAGGGTATATTAAAGGCGACGACTTTATCCCCTTTACTAATTGCAATGCGCCACAGGAAATTTCGATGGTTCGAAGTGGCTTGGATTATCTGATTGTTAACTGGGATGAGAATGGTTCATCAAAGTATGAAGTGAAAATTAAAGATGCCATCAATTCAGAAATCAAAATTTACTTTACACAAAACAGTACTATCCGAATTGATAATCTTTTGCCTTACACAGAATATGAAATTTCAATCAGCTCCTTTTGCAAAGACACTGATTTAACCGGCTCTGTCTTTTCAGAAGCAGAAACATTTTCAACTTATTCATTTCTTCAAAATGATTTTGAACGCGTGGCCATTTCTGATAACAATTCCGCTTGGCCTGCAATTGGAACGAAACCAAAAATGTTTGCGAGTGCGCGGTTGATTAATGCGCTCGGTCAGATTATTTCAGATATAAAACCGGCATCAACAAATCATGAAGGAATTTATTTTGATTTGAATGTCAATACACCATCAGGCATTTATGTGGTACAGATTCCAGGTGCTGAAAGCAAGCGCTGCTTGCTTCAATAATTATTTCTCTGAACTAACTATTAAAAAAAATAAAGTTGGGTTTTGCTTTATAAATTATCCTTTCAGAAAACTGTTTTTCCCTTTGTATTAATGTATTCCCAATGATTATCGTTTTTTACAAACGCTAATCCTCTGAAAAAATTAGTTCCGGTTTCGTACTTGAAATCTATGACCACTTTACCATCCGTATTGATGAAGCCACACTTTCCATTGTATTTTACCATCGCCATTCCATCGCTGAAAGCGGTTCCGTCGCTATACAATGGCGGTACTATATTTTTCCCGGCAGTATCAATGTATGCAACTAATCCGCCGGTCATTCTCATGAGCATCGGATCAAACTTCATTTTTAATTTTACTAATGCAATACCTTCTGAAAAATTACCTGCACTGTCATATTCAGGTGCAATAATCTCCTGCCCTGTTTTATTAATAAACCCAAATTTTGTATTGGATTGAAATACTGCCCGGTTGTTTTTAAAATCGCCACTGAATTCAAAATTACCGTACGACCAAATTTTTCCGGTGGTATCAATATAAGTAGATAATCCTTCGCCAGTATAAACATGTAATAAATTTTCAGAGTATTCGGCGATTCTGTTTTCATCCAGATAAAAATCTTTTGCTTCAAAAACTGATTCGCCTTTCAGATTAAAAAAGAAAAAATTCAGAAATCCATCTTCGCCAGCTATACTCCTCCCATTTTGAAATGATGAAACCTGATTCAAAGCCGGCACTTTTAGATTTAAATAGATACCCGCACTGTCAATGTAATCCCAATTCATTCGGCCCTCCTCGTTTATGCGACCAACGGCAGCAAATCCCTGCGAAAAATGTTTTACCGAATCGTAAATTGGTTTTGCAATCCACTCTCCTTTTGTATTAATGAAACCGTACTTTCCTTTTTCTTTAGCGCCGGCTATTGCTTCGTAAAAAAAATAGCACCATTCAAATTTTGGATTAATAACCCACTGACCGGTGCTGTTTATATAACCATATTTTCCTTTTTCATAAGCCGGAAAATAAAAATGCCCTTCCGGAAAATCCTGTGCACAAATCTGTGATACTTTGAAACAGAAAATTATTGCTAAGTATGTTTTTGAATTCATGCTTCAAATTAAGAACATTAATTGGTTGATGAAAAATTATACATAAAAAATCCTCTTCCGAATTAACTGAAGAGGATTTCTTATTGTAAGTCTGGTATTAACCTTTACTACTTACCTTTTTTTCCTGAATTTCGGTACGGATTGTATTGGCAAGTTTTTTTAATTCCTGCATGTGTTTTCTACAGCGTGTTCCCGCTGAATTATTTCCTTTATCATAAAATTTCTGGAAGTCTGCTTCCGCGGCATTTAAAAATGCTCTGATTTCTTCAATTCGGTTCATTTTATTTTTTGGGTTTTGGTTTAAATTAGGAGGGTCAAGGTAAAAATATTTTTTATAAGCGTAACTATTTTTTAAAAAATATTTAAGAAGCAATTTTATTACTCTAAATGGTATCGCATATTATTCCCTTCCGGTGAATCAATTATCAGGCTATTCCAATTGCGTAAATCTACCTGCCGCTTCATATTTAGTGTTAAATAAGAGGTGGTGAAATAAACGATATCAAAAAAAAGTAATACCGGCACTACATCTTCATACAAATTCATGGCTCTGTCGTTTCCGACAATTGCTAATGTTAAAATTGAACTGCCCAAAAAAGAAAATCCTGTGTAAGTTCCAATCAGGTATTTGTAGGTGTTTGGATTGTAGAAATAAAAAAATTTAACTGAATCAATTGGGAAAGATTCATTCCCATTTAACACAAATTCGTTTTTCTCAATTGAGGTTAAGGTTCCGAGAATCATTTTTCCATTCCACAATTTCAATTTCACATCTTTGGGAGTTGGCACTAATAAAAAATTTCTTGGATTGCCTTTTCGTTGAAGCATTAATACCTGTTGAGCATTTGAGGTGAAGGCAATTGCAAGAAGTATTATTGATAGAAAAATTATCCTCATGGTTAATTCAATTTTGAAAGTTGCTCTTCCAATGATTTTATTTTACTCTCCGCATCGGCTTTCTTTTGATTTTCTTTTTCTAAGACTTCTGCTTTTGCATTGGCAACAAATTTTTCATTGCTGAGTTTTACCATAACTGAGTTTAAAAATCCTTGCTGGTGTTGCAGGTCTTTTTCCAATCTGATTTTTTCCTGAGCTACATCAATTGTTTTATTCAACAACAGGAAGAATCTATCCTGCTTCACTAAGAACGAAACTGAACTTTCAATGTCAATTGAAGTGTGTTCGAATGATTTCAAATTTGCTAACTTGACAATAAGTTTTGAAGTGGAAGCAAAACCATTTGAGGAATTTCCCATCATAAATAATTCAAGTGCTTCCTTTGGCGAAATATTATTCTGATTGCGTTGGTTGCGTACATGCGAAACAATTTCTTTCACAATTTCTCCTTGTTCAATTATATCGGTATCGAATTTTTTTATGGTTGGAAAGGAAGCAATGCAAATTGAATCTTCTGATTTTCTTTCTTTCAGGTGCTGATAAATTTCTTCAGTTACGAATGGCAGAATCGGATGAAGCAACTTCATTAATTCTTCGAAGAAGAAAATTGTTTTTTCATAAGTGTGTTTGTCAATGGGTTTTCCGAATTCCGGTTTTATCATTTCGAGGTACCAAGCACAGAAATCTTCCCATATTAAATTGTATAAAGATTTAAGTGCGCCAGTTGGATTGAAATCTTTGAATTGACTTTCTATTTCTTCGGTTGATTGAATTAATTTATTTTCAAACCACTTGATAGCATAATCGTTCGCTGAATTATTTTCTTCAACCGCTTCCCAGCCTTTTATTAATCGTAAAGCATTCCAGATTTTGTTATTGAAATTTCTACCCTGCTCCACTAATTTTTCATCGTACAACAAATCATTTCCGGCAGGTGAGCAAATTAATATTCCGAAGCGACATGCATCAGCTCCATATTGATCAATCAAATCGAGGAGGTCAGGAGAATTGCCGAGTGACTTACTCATCTTTCTTCCTTGCTTATCGCGAACTATTCCTGTAAAATAAACATCGGTAAATGGAATTTCTTTTTTGAATTCCAATCCAGCCATTATCATTCGTGCTACCCAAAAGAAAATAATTTCAGGAGCGGTAACCAATGTTTTTGTTGGATAATAATATTTCAGTTCGGCATTATCAGGTTCGGCATTCCAGTTAAAAACTTCGAACGGCCACAACCAACTGCTGAACCAAGTATCCAATACATCTTCATCTTGTTTTAGAGAAATGGTTTCGGGTTTCGCTTTTTGAGTTTCGGGTTTTTGAAATTTCTCTGCGTAAAGTTTTATTGCTTCGGTTTCATTTTCTGCAACTACGAAATTTCCTTTCGCATCATACCACGCTGGAATACGATGCCCCCACATTAACTGGCGACTGATGCACCAGTCCTTGATGTTTTCCATCCAGTGGCGATAGGTATTTTTGAATTTTGCCGGATGAAATTTTATCTCGTCGTTCATCACCTTCTCCAATGCAGGTTTTGCCATTTCAGTCATGTTGCACCACCACTGCATGGAGAGACGCGGTTCAATTACCGCATCTGTTCTTTCGCTGAAACCATTTGTGTTGGTTATCTCTTCTGTCTTATCAAGCAAACCTCTCTCTTCTAATTCAATCGCAATTTTCTTTCGCACAGCAAAGCGATCTTCTCCAATATAAATTTGTGCGGCAGCGCTCATGGTTCCATCATCGTTCAGCACATCAATCACTTCAAGTTGATGCTTGATGCCGAGATTGTAATCGTTTAAATCATGTGCAGGTGTTACTTTCAATGCTCCTGTTCCGAATTCAATATCAATGTAGTTGTCATAAATAATCGGAACACGACGATTGATGAGTGGAACAAAACAAAATTTTCCTTTCAAGTGCGAATATCGTGGATCGTTTGGGTGAACACACACTGCAGTATCTCCTAAAATTGTTTCAGGTCGTGTTGTTGCTACTGTAATAAATTCATCGGTGTCTTCGAGTTTGTATTTTACATAGTACAGTTTACTGCGAACTTCTTTGTGAATTACTTCTTCATCGCTCAACGCTGTTTTTGCTTTGGGGTCCCAGTTAATCATTTTCACTCCGCGATAAATATTTCCCTTCTCATACAACTCTATGAATACACGAATGACTGCATTGTAATAATTGGGGTCCATGGTGAAAGAGGTTCGGGGCCAATCGCATGAGCATCCCATTTTGCGGAGCTGCTTTAGTATGATGCCGCCATATTTTTCTTTCCACTCCCATGCATATTTTAAAAACTCTTCGCGGGTGAGTTTCTTTTTATCAATGCCTTGTTCTTTTAAATAATTTGCAACCTTAGCTTCAGTGGCAATGGAAGCATGGTCGGTTCCGGGAACCCACACCGCATTGAAACCCTGCATGCGCGCACGGCGAATAAAAATATCCTGCACCGAATTATTTAAAAGATGACCCATGTGCAGCACTCCTGTAACATTAGGGGGAGGAATGACCATACTATATGAAGGGCGATTGTCTGGTTTTGATTCGAATAATTTATTTGCTATCCAATGGTCGTACCACTTGGTTTCAACTTCAGCAGGGGAATATGTTTTTCCGAGTTCCATTTATTGATTTCAGTATTGAGGGCGAAAATAACTGATGGATTGAAAATGGCGGAACTATTCCACCTGAGGCGGACAGGGTTTTCCGACTTGAGGTCCGGAATCCGGTAAAATATTTTTGATTTCTGAATTTAGAATTTTGAACAATGAAAGATGGATTGAATAATAGATTTATAATTTTTTTCCCTCATTTAGTGTCTCCACGAAGCGAAAATATCTGCGCGTGAAGACACTCGCCAAGGCGGAAGAATGTAATTGCAGTTCTCAGTTCCTGGGGAAACGAACCGAGGCAAAGAAAATCACCTTGAAGGGTTTTTTTAATTTATTAGAAATTCTGACTTATTATTCTAGTAAATTAAAATTACATTTTTTTTGTCAGAATCAAAGTTGTTTTTTAAAAATCTAATTTTGCAAATAAAAAAATGATGGATTTTAAATTCTCCGAAAATTTTAGCCCAAATTCAAAAGTTTGGATATATCAAAGTGATAGAAGATTTAGGGCAGAAGAAGTTGCAGCAATTGAAAACGAACTGAATTCATTTTCAAATAAGTGGACTGCTCATAAGATGGATTTGAAAGCAACCGGCACCTTGCTTATGAGTCAATTTATAATTTTATTGGTGGATGAATCTGAGCATTCAGCAAGCGGTTGCAGTATAGATACTTCTGTTCATTTTATTCGCAAACTTGAAAATCAATATGGCGTGAAATTGCTTGAACGTTCTGTTTTATTATTTGAACTCGGAGGTGATTTAATTGGAATTCCGCTAGCCGAATTGTCAAATAAAATTTCTGATGGTACAATTTTACCGGAAACTATTTACTATAATAACTCAGTTTCTAATTTGAATGAATTGAAATTAAATTGGCGAATAGCTGCAAAAAAATCATGGTTAGCAGCCAAATTCAGTTCAGTACCTGATTGGCTATAAAATTATGTGAAACACATTGGGGTGTTTAAAAATCTGTTTTTTAAAATAGTGTGCTTAATAAATTGTGTTAACTTTGAATCAATAAAAATTAAAACATGACTGAAAATAAAATCAATTCCTCTGAAATGAATGAATCAGAAAACTCTCAGCATGATATTAATAAGGCAAAGCAAAATTTGCTGACGCTGGAAGCATTGATAAAAATGCGAAGTAAAAATATTCACAATGTTAAATCCGACGGAACTAAAAAAGATGAAGACTTTGATATTGACCCGATACCTGGGTATGGAGGAGCTTGGTAATTAATTAAAATTGACATTTGTTAATGCCATCTGTTTTGTCACCAGATGGCATTTTTATTTTATTCCAGTGATAAATGAAGCCGCTTAATTACCAATCGTTCAATTTTTATTTTTTCAAGAAAATATTTATTCTATTTTGCCGCTCAAATAAAAAATTCTTAAACATGAGAAAGTGTTATTTTCTGATTTTCATTTTTGCATTATCGAGTTTAATTTCATCAGCGCAACCATGTACAACTACTAATGCCGCCGGCTGCCAATGTAAGGATGGCGCAACTAATTGTGATTTACTACCTGATATTACAATTGGGCAACAAACATTATCGGTTGGCGGAAACAATGGAGTAATAGAATATTCGCAAACAAGCGGATCAAATCCCGGGCAATTAAGAATATCCGTTGAAACTCCAAATATTGGTCATGGTCCATTACACACTTTAACAACCACCACATTTGTTTGTCCCGATTCTATTTATCAGGGAGTTGCGCCAGCATCGTGCAACGATGGTTCGGCACCGAAAACCATTGTGAATCAAAATATTTATCACAAAAATGGTTCAACCATGTCGTCGTGGCAACATCCGGCTGGTTCCATGACCTATCACCCAACTCATGGACATATGCATTATGATGATTGGGGTATTTATACATTGCGGTTGCAAATTCTGGGAGTTACAAATCCGTTATTATGGCCAATAGTTGGCAATGGTGCTAAACTTGGCTTTTGCTTATTGGACTATGGTGATTGCGATACTTATGGCGATTGCAGAAATGGAAATGGGCCAATATTGCATAATGCCGATTTTGCAAATTTTGGATTGGGCGGAGGTAGTTATAGTTGTACCCCAAACAATCAAGGAATTTCAGTTGGCTGGGCTGATGTTTATTATCAATATTTGGATGGTATGTATATTACTATTCCCCCCGGAACATGCAATGGCCAATACTATATAGTTGTTCAGGTTGATCCGTATGATTATTTTTTGGAAGAAGATGAAACCAATAATGTACTTGCAATGCCCTGGACTTTGAGCCAACAAGACTTGCCTGGAAATCCGATATGTACAATTTCACAAAATGTAAACTCCGGTTCCAATACTTATTGTTTTGGCGACACTATAATCTTAACTGCCAATCAAGCAGCATTTTCATATGCATGGAGCAATGGGCAAACTACCAGAAGTATTTCGGTTACGCAAACCGGAAATTATTCTTGCACAATAAATAATTATTGCGGGATAGCTACCTCAAATGCAATAGCCATTAATTTTTCAATCCCATCAATACCTGCTATAACAAATTCATCTATTTGCGGTGCCGGAAGTGCAACACTAACAGCAACAGCAAATGGCAATATCTCCTGGTTTAATTTTTTAAGTGGTGGATCAGAAATAGCAGCAGGAAATAATTTGGTATTGAATAATGTACCAAATACAGCAACATATTATGCACAAAACACAATTTCAATTCCGGGATTATCAAATTTTAATCAACCGTATTCAAATACAATTGGGACCAATGCAAATCATACTGATTCAACAAGATACCAGCTATTTACAGTTGTAAGTCCATGCATCTTAAAATCAGTAAAAGTTTATGCAACCGGAGCTGGAAACCGAACGATTGTTTTGCGAAATCAGAATGGAGCGTACCTTCAATCAAGCACCATTAATCTTGCAGCAGGAGAAAATACGGTTTTATTAAATTTTAATTTAACACCGGGTAATTATCGTCTTGGATATGGAAATGGTATTCCCAATTTATCAAGAAATAGTTCGGGTATAATATATCCTTATACTATTCCCGGGGTTTTAAGTATAACAGGTTCTTCTGCCGGAGCAGGATTTTATTACTTTTATTATAACTGGGAAGTACAAACTTTACCTACTATGTGCACGAGCAATAGAATTGGCGCAACTGTTACAGTCAATACAATTCCGGTTCCTTTAATTTCAGGCTTAGCCACTATTTGTAATACAACTCCTGCTAACTTGAATGCAGGCAGTGGATTCAGTTCTTATTTATGGAGTAATGGTTCCACTTCACAAAGTATTTCAGCATCTACTCCGGGTAATTATTCAGTTACTGTAATAGATAATAATAATTGCAGCGGAAGCAGCTCATTTGTAAATGTTGTAAATGATGTTTTTCCAACGGCAACAATAACAGCCAGTGGCGCAACTACAGTTTGTAAGGGAACTGCGCTAACTTTAACTGCTAACAGCGGCTCCGGATTTACATACAGTTGGAAGCGGAACGGAGTACTTATTTCAAGCGCAACAAATATTAATTATAATCCAACAATTTCAGGTGGCTATAGAGTTTTGGTTACAAATGCATCGGGGTGCAGCAAACTTTCAGCAAACACTACAGTAATTATAAACGCATTACCAACGGCATTGATAACACCGCAAGGTTCCACAAATATTTGTACTTCCGGAAGCGTGGTATTAACGGCAAATTATTCAAATGGCTATTTATATCAATGGCGCAAAAACGGATTAAACATATCCGGAGCAACCAATCAATCATACCAAGCAAGTTTAGTAGGAAATTACAGAGTATTAGTGACCAATAGTAATGGCTGTCAAAAACTTTCAGGTAATATTCCAATCACAGGTTGCAGAATTGAACTGGAAGAAAATATTGAATTTGCAGACATCCTTTCCGTTCGTCCAAATCCGAATTCAGGAAAATTCTTTGTTGATTTTGAAAATATAAATTGGTCGGAAAATCCGGTGGCGATAGAAATATTTAATAACCTGGGTCAGTTAATATTTAAGGATAATTATGAAATAGCCTACGGAAAAAATTCATTTCAAATTGAACTGAATGAAAAATTAAGCAATGGTGTTTACCTGATTAAGCTATCTTCTGAAAATGAAATTATGAGTAGAAATTTTATAATTAATTATTAACCGATAAAAAAAATTTTGTAAAAGCCGGAACTAAGATTCCGGCTTTTGTATTTTAGTAAAGTATCCAATATTTTATATAAATCGAATTACAAAACGCTGAAACAAATTTTTAATCCTGTTCGTAATGCTAGTAAAATAAAACACAACTTGAAAACTCTTTTAAACCTAATATTTGTGGGATTAATAAGTGCATTACTTACTTCTTTTTCACATTACGGTCCAACCGCTGAAGATTATTTTGAATCGGGAAAAAAGAAATTCAATTCAAAAGATTATTCTGGCGCTATTGCCGATTTTTCGGTTGCAATAAAACAAAAACCAGATTTTGCAATTGTTTATTTTAAACGAGGAAGTGCATTTTATCTCACAATGGATTTTGAAAAAGCCGTAAATGATTTTAATATCTATTTGTCATATAAACCAAAAGATGAAAATGGATTTTATAATCGGGCAATGTGTTGGAAAAATTTGCAAGAACCCGAAAAAGCAATCGAAGATCTTAATGAGGTAACAGGAATAGACCCCAATTACACATTGGCGATTATGAAAAGGGCAAATATTTTTTATGAACTTGGAAAGTATGATTCCGCTTTAAAAGATTTCAACTGGTATTTGACTGTTAAGCCTGAAAGTGAAAAGGGATATTACAATAGAGCAAATACTTACAAAAGATTAGGTCAATCAAAAGAAGCAATTATCGATTACAATAAAGTTATTGAATTGAAACCTAATTGGGGTGCTGCCTACATAAACCGAGGGGCCTTACTTGCTGACTTGGGCAAAGCACAAGAGGCCATAAGCGATTTCACAAAGGCAATTCAATTATCACCTGATGATGCTGATGCTTGGTTTAACAGAGGAGTTGTATATAATAATATTAATGAACATATTTTCGCATGTAAAGATTGGCGTGAAGCTTCAAAATATAGTCATAAGGAAGCCATATCATATCTGGTAAAATATTGCAAGTAGTTGTTTCAATTATTTAATAGAAACGCATTCTATATCCTATTAATCATTTATTCAAGATTAATATCATCCTAACAACAGGTTTCACCTCCAATAGTTTCTGGTTTTAATGCAATGATCAATTTATATCTAAGTGCATTTTTTTTATGGCTTGGTACGGCTTTCCTTATTAATTAATATGCAGATTTTTATTATTGATCTTATTCTGATAATTCAATTTGTCAAGGAAGGCTCAATTTCATTAATAAAATAATAATAGAAAGATTAAAAAATTAACTAATTTTAGTTCGAGAAATTTTCTTTCTCAAATGATTGTTCACTCTTTAAATTTAATAAAATGGAAAAACTCTACACTGCTAATGAAACAAACCAACATAAAAAAAATTATTTAGCATCAAGTGGTTTTATGTTTTTTATTGTGACACTATTTATTTCAATCACTTCCAATAATCTTGTTGCTCAATGTGTTTGGCTTGGAACAACAAATTCAAACTGGAATACAGGTTCGAACTGGTGTGCCGGAACAGTTCCTATTGCGACAACCGATGTTATTATAAATTCATCTGCACCTAATCAACCCGAAATTAATTTGGGCGCGGCTGCTACATGCAGAAACATCACTATTAATTCAGGCGCATCTCTGCTGATTTTAGCAAACACTCTGAATTTAAAAGGTGATTTAGATATTAATGGAGGTGCATTTGTTCATGTAGGCGGAACACTTGCATTAAATGGCACAGTTACGCAAACCATTCCTGATATAACCACATATAATCTTAGAATTGATAATAGTGCCGGTGTCGTAATTTCAGGTGATGTAACTGTAAATGGCACACTTAATTTATTTAATGGAATTATCAGTACTGGCGGAAGTATTTTACATATTTTTAACAGTACACCCGCATCTGTTTTTGGATTTTCAAATACAAGTTATGTAAATGGAAGATTGGAAAGATTAATTGATAACGGCACATTTGATTTTCCAATTGGTGATGCTGTTAATTATCAATTGGCTACACTAACTATTAATAATGTTGCACCAACAGCTTTTTTATTATGCGAATATTATTCGGATAACAGTAGTTGCACTCCAGTGCCAAACGGAGGGGGGGGGCCAAATGTAAATGGCACTCCATTAAGTGAGTTATTAGATGCCGGCTTTTGGACAATTACACCCGATGCACAACCAGTAACAGGCACTTTTGATGTTGAGTTGAATGAAAGAGGATATTCAAATGCACCACTTGGTCCTGAGTATTGTGCTATAATAAAACGCGACGATTGTTTTTCAAATTGGCAGTCACAAGGAATTCATATTAATGCAACCCAAAGTATTAGTGGTGGAACAGTAACCGCTTTCAGATCCGGCCTAACTTCTTTTTCTGATTTTGGAATTGGCTTTGGAGGTACTATTTTACCAATAACATTGGCCAATTTTACAGTAGATTATTTTGAAAATACAAATGCAATTCTTGAATGGACTACCCTTGCCGAACTTAATTGTGAGAAATTTGAAATAGAGGTAGCAACCGAATTAGCAACCGATGGCGGATTAAAATTTATAAAATTAGGCGAGGTAAATGGAAACGGCACTTCGGGATTATCGCATTCTTATAGTTTTATTGATGTCGAGCAATCTAAAACCGGAATCAGATACTATCGCCTTGCACAAGTGGATAAAAACGGAATGGTTAACTATTCTTCAATTATCTCACTTGTATTTAATAATGGTACTGTGTTGGTTTCTACTTTGTATCCAAATCCAACAATTAATTCTTTGAATTATAATTTAATTGCAAAGGAGGATAAAGAATATAAGGTTTTAGTTACAAATATTGTTGGAGAGGAAATTTATTTTCAGGAGGGTAAGTTATTGAAAGGTATAAATAAGCTTGATTTAAATGTTCAATCAATGGCAGAAGGTATTTATTATTTATGCATTTGCCCAGCCAACGAAAAGGAGCTTCATTTAAAATTTGAAAAGTTTACCGAATAAAAATTTGTTTTTCAAAAAAATTAAATCCCGAATCATTACTTGATTCGGGATTTTTTTTATAAAGATATTTTCATATCATACTACTCAGAAATTTCAGGGTATCAATATTATCTGCATAATCAAAAAGGGTAGGCTCTTGTGATTTTCCAAACGGGATATAGTTTTTTCCAACAATGCATTGAATTTCATTTTCGCATGATATTAATTTTTCTTTTAAATCATTTTCAGAAGTATAAAACTCATAATGAACCGTTGCCACTCTTGAAGCGATCTGTTGCTTTTCCTGAAGAATTAAAAACTCATTGGCAAAATGCGGAGTTTTATTCATCAATAAAATTGTGCAGTTATAATCGAAATTATTTTTGTACTTGTTGTGCTGAATAATATCAGAAAAAAATTCAAGCCCTTTATAAATAGTTGTTGGGTCAAATCCTTGAGGCACATAAAGCTTTGAAACATTTCGACAACCTAAACCGAAGTATCTGAAAATATCTTTTCCAAGTGCAAGAATTTCATCTGCTGTTTCTTTTCCGGCTAATACAGCAACCGAACTTCTGCCTGCACGAATGATGTGTGGTTTGTTTTTAAAATAATATTCAAAATATCGCGCTGAGTTATTGCTGCCGGTTGCAATAATTGCATCGGCATCATTCAATCGTTCAACAAAAAATGTTATACCAATAAACGCAGAGGAAAAATTTTCTAATTGCTTAATAAGAAAGGGAAGGAGCACTTCATCTTTCGACGATAGTTTTACCAAACCAATGTTTCCACTCATCCATACACACAGCAAATCATGAAATCCAACCATCGGCATATTTCCCGCCATTACTAAACCAATTTTTTTTGGAAGCTCATTTCTGATTTCATAATTTATAATCCAGCCATTCAGTTTTTCTTTCTGTAAATAATTATTCGCAATGGCACGAAGCATTAATTCCTGGTTCTCGATTGTGAACCAGTTATTTTTATAATAAGCTTCCGTCATTTTTTCTTTCAGTTCATTTGGGAAACTTAAAACGAATTTACCAAGATCGCTGAGGGCCTGAATCTGCAAAGCATTTTTATTTTCAATTTTTTTAATCAATGTCTATGATATTTTTTTTTACCGCCTATTTTTGCAGCGCTCAAAACTAATTCAAAGAAAAAAATCATGGCGATAAAAATCACAGAAGAATGTATCAATTGCGGCGCTTGCGAACCTGAATGTCCGAACAATGCAATTTATGAAGGTGGAGCCGAGTGGGCTTTTGCCGATGGAACTACTGTAAAAGGCATGGTTACATTGACTGATGGTTCTCAGATTGATTCGGATCAGCGAAATGCTCCTGTTTCTTCTGACTTGTATTTTATTGTTCCTGAAAAATGTACTGAGTGTACAGGATTTCATGAAGAACCACAATGTGCAGCTGTTTGCCCGGTTGATTGTTGTGTTCCGGATCCGGACCATGTTGAAACCAAGGAACAATTGGCTGCCAAGAAAGATAAAATGCACATCTGATTTTTTCAGGTGTATAAGAATCAAAGCCGTTCTGAAAACTATCGGAACGGCTTTTTCATTTTTGTTATTCAGAAAATATGAACCCTGTTTCCAAAGAAAAAAAACACGAACCGTTTGCTTCGCTGAGCTTTATTGAGTTCCGGTATTTTCTGCTCTATCGTTTTTTATTTACTGTGGCAATCAGAATGCAGGGGGTAATTGTTGGTTGGCAGATTTACGAGCACACTCACGACCCACTTTCCTTAGGATTAATAGGTTTGGCCGAAGCGCTTCCTTATATCATTTCGTCTTTTTTTTCAGGACACACAGCTGATGTGGTGAACCGAAAAGTTTTAATGGTATCGTTCACTATCGTTTTTTTAATGTGTGCCATTGCCTTAACAATTTTCACATTTAATGACAGTTCATTCCTATTGAGTAATGGAGTGCTACCGGTATATGCTGTAATATTTATTTCAGGAATTGCTCGTGGATTTTTGGCACCTGCAGTATCAGCTTTGTTTGCGCAAATTGTACCACGCGAACACTATGCAAATGCAACAGCCTGGAGCAGCAATACCTGGCAAATTGCTGCAGTAGCAGGTCCGGCTCTTGGCGGAATAATTTATGGTTTTGCAGGTGTTACAACTGCTTATTTATGTGCGGTTAGTTTTATAATTCTGGCTTATGTTATGACTTTTAAAATAAAAAAGCACCCACTGCCTGCTCGTAAAAAAATAGAACCATTGATGGAAAGCCTTGCCACCGGAATTCGATTTCTGTTCAATACAAAATCATTATTGGCGGCAATCACATTGGATTTGTTTGCTGTTTTGTTTGGTGGCACGATTGCTATTTTACCCATGTTTGCTCACGATATTTTAAAAGTTGGTCCTGAAGGTTTAGGATTCTTAAATGCAGCACCGTTTCTTGGTTCAGTTATCATGGGAACTGTGCTTGCCTACATTCCACCTTTAAAAGAAGCAGGCAAGTGGTTATTGTATTGTGTAGCAGGGTTTGGAATTGCCACAATTTTATTTGCATTCACCACTAATTTTTATATCGCATTTTCACTTTTATTAATTGCAGGTATGTTTGATTGTGTGAGTGTGATTATCAGAGGAACTTTACAGCAATTATTAACACCGGATGAAATGCGCGGAAGAATTTCGGCACTCAATAATATTTTCATTGGTTCAAGTAATGAATTGGGAGCTTTTGAATCGGGTGTTGCGGCCAAAGTAATGGGCTTGATTCCATCCATCATTTTTGGAGGAAGTATGTCGTTGGTTGTGGTTTTATTTTCAACCATAAAATTCCCTGAATTAAGAAAACTGAACCTGCGCGAAATCAAATAATATTCTGAATTATATCTTTCAGTTACCCTTTCAGAAAAGATTTTTCTGCATTCATTTAATTTAATGCAACATAATACCTATTAGTAGGTAATAAGGTCTGTTTTTAACATCCTTTTGATAATTTTTTTAGAAAACAGATACTGCTTATGTTCTACTTCTCCTACCTCGAATGCAACAAATCAAATGAAAGCACTTTTGCAGTTTCACTTCATCCATACAAAGTTTTTCAGGTAGAAGCCGAAGCCGATGATTATTCATACAGCGTAAATCATGCACCTAATATGGATTTTGAGTTATACAAACTCATAATGAGCAACTAACTTTTGCGTTATGTATAAAAATTAAATCCATAAATATGCCTTACACTCTTTTTAATCCAAATGAAACTTCGACCAATAGAGTTGGTATTGAAAGAAATAAAAAAGGCTTGTTCATCAGGATATTAAAAGCATATGG
>CAMDOA010000001.1 GCA_945903305.1 Chitinophaga pinensis | reverse complement strand
TAAGATGTTTTGAAAGTTTAGAAAGCTGAGAAAGTTTCAAAAGTTTTTTTATTAAAAGGATTTCCTTGTACAAATTTCTGAATTTTAAAAAACTTATCAAGGAGGTATCTCCGTATCCCCTTTGCAATTATTAATGTTCACACATTGCTCCTGCATTTATTATGGCAGGAAAAAAATACTCAGATGAGGAGAATGAATTTCTTCGGATAGTTGCCGAAAACATTCCATACTACCGTGACCTGGCTGATAAATCGCAGAAGGATGTGGCAGATGATATTCATTGGGATGAAGACAATTTCCGTAAGGTTGAAAAAGGAAAAAAACTTTCGAGCGGATTGACTTATAAAAAAATTGCTAAATCTCTTGATGTTCCGGTTGATAAACTTTTTGAAGAACGAAAAATTAAATAATCATTCATGTGTGCTGATTTTTTATTCAGAGGTATTCAAAAAATAGTAAGCAGCATTTCTTTATCACTCAGTAATATTTCCGCAAGGTTTAGTGAGGTTGATGAGTGGTTCATAAAGTTTGCGGAAGCGCTGAATAATTTTCCTCAATCATGCGGCAATTCTTTTGAGTTGCGTAATAGTTTTCCTCAGTCATTTAGCAAGTTTCCTGCATTATTCAGGACTCTTTCTGAATTGCTCAGCAATCTTCCTGAGTCATTAAGGAAATACATTTTATTCGAAAAAATCAAGAAAACCCATTTTTTTAATTAAAACCCTTTTTAAAACATGCCAACATTTATTGACAAAACAGACGAGGGCTTCGACTCTCAATTAGACAATTTCTGTAACAAGATTGACACCTACAACATTTTGCTTGGTGTCAGTAATGGTCAGGTTACAGCAATAAAACTCGACCGCGATAATTTTCATTATGCGGTCCATGCATCTATACTTATTGATGCATTCAAGCAAAATGTAACGGGCTGGAAACGGCTGCTTCGCTACGGAAACGGAAGTGAAATTCTTCCGGCTTTTCCAACTCAGCCAACATTGCCTGCTACACCGGTTTTAGTTGGAGCAAATGTGCAGGAGCGTTTTGCACGGCTCATTCAACAGATTGTGGCAAACACAAATTACACTACAAGCATTGGCGAAGACCTTGGCATTGAAGCGCCTGTTACACCCTTCAATCCAAATGACGGAACGCCAACTTTCAAAATTGGTTTCAGCAGCGGTGGACATCCGAACCTGATTTGGAAGAAAGGAAAATTTCAGGGTGTGGAAATATGGAAAAGTACCGACAATGGCGCGAGTTGGCAAAAACTGGATAAAGATTTCAGCCCAGATTATATTGATAAAAGTGAATTGCCACCTGTGGGCGAAAGCAAGGTGTGGAATTATAAAATGATTTACCTGTATAACGATGAAGTGGTGGGCAACTGGAGCAATGAGGTGAGTGTAACAGTACAGGGGCAGGTGTAGTTAAATTAAAAATTAAAAAGTAAAAATTAAATATGCATGCGCAAACCGATGCGTCCGCCTTGGCGTGACGCGTCGGTTTTTTCATTGATACCAATTCAATTCCATCAATAAAATAAACTACATTTACTTTCACAGGAGATAGAATGTTCAAAATGAAATTCATAAACTTTATTTAATAGTTATTCTGGTTTTAGGAATTTCGATTCAGTCGTGTAAAAAGAAAGGGTGTTCCAACAGAAGAGCTACCAATTTTAATAAAAAAGCTGCAAAAGATGATGGTAGCTGTTTATACAATGATCATAGTTTATTGCCAGTGGGAAATTATAATGGAACAAAAGAAACATTCGGGCATTTAACCCCTAATCCGGCTATATATAACACATATCCGAATATTGATTTCGTAGTTCAGAGGGTAGGATTATTTGACACGCTGATGTTTGATGGTTATACAATGCCTTATGATGCATCAAATTCTGATTCAAACCACATCACTTTTTCTGTTGACTTGCATCCACATAAAGGTGTTGAATATGCTTACATAGAATATTTTCCAATATCAGATAGTATACATTATGAATACTTCAGAGGAGAACTTGCTGAGAGTAGTGGTAGGAGTTATTTCGGTAAGAAACAATAGTTTAATACTAACTGGTATCTTGCTTGTAAAAATATTTTTTATTCCTCCTCCACCTTACTCAAAAAATTTCCGTCGGCATCAAACGAGTAAGTGAAAAGTTTGCCTGTGTTTTTTTCTAAGGAATAATATTCAATTCCTTTCTTGGTTTCTGATTTATAGTAGTTGGTAATTTTTCCTCCTGAAATATTTGAAGTGAGATATGTAATTGCAGCAGCAGGAAATTCTTCAGCTTTCAGTTTTGTATCAGTGCTTATCCAATCGCCCATTGCCATGGCATACATAACAGTTACCGAATGTTTATCTAGCGAAAAAGTTGTTTCTAAAAATCCAGGGCCTGGTTGAATCCATATCACAGCACCGGCAGTTGGGAATTTTTCAGCAAAATTTTCTTTCACATTTTCCGGAATCAGTTTGTTGTCAATCGGAAGTTGAGCAAGAGAAATTAAAAATGAAAAACTAAAAATGAAAACTAAAATACAAACTTTCCTAAGCGACAAATAATTTTTCACTTTTCAATTTTAGTTTTTAATTTATCAGATGTCCAGCTTTGCATACTTCGCATGCTTCTCAATAAATTCTCTGCGTGGTGGCACATCATCGCCCATCAACATCGAGAAAATATGATCGGCCTCGGCGGCGCTTTCAATAGAAACCTGTTTCAATGTGCGTGTTTCAGGATTCATAGTGGTTGACCACAATTGCTCAGCATTCATTTCTCCCAAACCCTTGTATCGCTGAATGCCAACTGAATCATCTTTTCCTCCACCAATGCGAGCCACGGCAGCTTTGCGGTCATCATCGTTCCAGCAATATTCCTGTTCCTTTCCTTTCTTCACCAAGTAAAGCGGAGGAGATGCTATATATATATGTCCGCGCTCAATCAACAATTTCATGTAGCGGAAAAAGAAAGTTAGAATTAAAGTGGTAATGTGACTACCATCCACATCGGCATCCGTCATGATAATAATTTTGTGGTAACGGAGTTTATCAATATTCAATGCTTTGTCATCTTCCTTCGTTCCGATGCTCACACCCAATGCAGTGAAAATATTTTTTATTTCCTCGTTGTCGTAAATCTTGTGCTCCATCGCTTTCTCCACATTCAGAATTTTTCCGCGCAATGGAAGTATCGCCTGAAACGCACGGTTGCGACCTTGCTTAGCAGTTCCACCCGCCGAATCTCCTTCCACTAAATAAATTTCACATTGATAGGCATCGTTGTTTGAACAGTCGGCGAGTTTGCCCGGCAATCCGCTTCCCGCCATGCCGTTTTTACGCTGAACCAATTCTCTCGCTTTGCGCGCAGCATTTCGCGCGGTGGCTGAAAGAATTACTTTGTTCACCATCATTTTCGCTTCCTTCGGATTCTCTTCCAGAAAGTTTGTAATAAAATCGCTCATCACCGAATCAACAATACCTGTTACCTCAGAGTTACCGAGTTTCGATTTTGTTTGACCTTCAAATTGCGGCTCCGGAACTTTAATAGAAACAACAGCAGTTAATCCTTCGCGGAAATCATCGCCGGTTACTTCGAAATTTAATTTCTCTAATAATTTATTCTTATCAGCATACGATTTAAACACTCTTGTAATTGCACGGCGAAAACCAGCAATGTGAGTTCCGCCTTCAATAGTGTTGATGTTGTTTACATATGAAAATACATTCTCCGTATAACCGGTATTGTACTGCATGGCCACCTCCACAATCACATTGTCTTTTGAACCTTCCATATAAATTGGTTCAGCATTCATTGCCTCGCGGGTTCCATCCAGATATTTTACAAACTCTCTCAACCCTAATTCAGAATAGAATCGCTCGCTGAAAACATTTCCGTTTTCGTCAAGATTTCTTTTGTCAGATAGAGTAATTGCTATTCCACGATTCAAGAACGACAACTCGCGCATGCGTGTTGCAATGGTGTCGTACTTATATTCCAGAATTTTGAATATAGAACCATCGGGTACAAAAGTTACTTCGGTTCCAGTTCTGTCAGCATCGCCAACAACCTTAACCGGATACAATGGTTTCCCGATTTCATATTCCTGCATCCATTCTTTTCCTTCGCGGAAAACACGAACAGTCAAATGCGATGAAAGTGCATTCACGCAACTCACACCCACACCGTGTAATCCACCCGAAACTTTGTATGTGTCTTTATCAAACTTTCCTCCGGCATGCAGTACGGTCATTACGACTTCAAGGGCGCTCTTGTTTTCGCCTTTGTGATGTCCGGTTGGAATTCCGCGACCATCATCCAGCACAGTGATGGAATTATCTACATTGATGGTTACGAAAATATTTTTACAATATCCAGCTAATGCTTCATCAATAGAATTGTCTACTACTTCATATACTAAATGGTGTAAACCGCGAAACCCGATGTCGCCGATATACATTGCCGGGCGCATACGCACCGCTTCTAAACCTTCGAGAACCTGAATGTTCTCCGCTGTGTATTCACTTGATTTTTTCTTTTCCAAAATTGCTTCTTCTAACATGTTTTTATGGTTAAAAATTGGTTTTTATGATTGTGTTCAAAAGTAGTTTTTTCATTCTTATTAAACGAATGAAATGCTGTATTGACAAAGCTTTATTTATTCACTTTATGTGTTGAAAAGTTGTATGAAAAAACATGAAACTCACGACACATTTTTGGTGGCACGATTCTTAATAAACAGACCTGAAAAAATTTAATAAATTCATGAAAAAAATCATTTTGATTTCTTTATTCTTCGTTTTGCCTTCACTTGTTTTTGCTCAGAAAAACAAACCTGTTGCACCTGTTTTACCCATGGATACAGAAACAAATATGGTTAGTTACAGTGCCGTGGTTGATGCTACCGGTGAAACTCAAAAGGAAATGTATGCGCGCGCTATAAAATGGGTTAAAGAATTTTATCCCATTCCAAGTTCTGTATTTCAAGTCCAGGATTCGGTTAATATGAAAATTGTTTGTAAAGGAAAATTTGATGCAAAAAGAACTTTGAAAAATGGAACACAACAAACAGCCGAAAGAATTATTTACACTTTAACTATTCAGTTTAAGGAAGGAAGATACAAGTATGAAATAACAAAAGTGCTGATTCAGGGAGCAACCAGTGTTCCTGTAGAAAAATACTTTGATGAAAATGACCCTGCTGCCGAAGACCATTTTGCAACTCTAACTTCAGTGGATGAACACCTCACTAATATTGCTAACTCACTTAAAACAAGAATGGAACAACCAAGTGTTAAGGTGAAGAAAGATGAGTGGTAGAAAATGATTTTAAAGAATGATTGAAACGGCTTGGAATTTTCTGAGCCGGTTTTATTTCTTAAGCTTTTAAAATTTCTTCAAGCGGTTTAAACTCTTTCGAAACTTCAATAATCTGCTGAATTACTTTTCCTTTTTGTTTAAAAACTTTATATGCATGAGCATCTTTCTTGCTCGTTAATATTTTATATGAATCTGCATTCCGGATTTCAATTGCTGAACAATCATCGCACGCTATTCCAACTCCCCCTTTTTTCGTAATCATCTTTCTGAAATGTACATCGCGTTTCTCTTTTAAATAATGCGGACAAAAAGTAGTATCAACTAAATCCAATCCTTTCACCCGAATGTGATTCCATTTTTCAGGATTATAATAAAACATGGAATCACTATGTCCGAATTTAAACCAGCAGATTGCTCCGGCACTTGTACCCGCCATAATGGTTCCGCTGTTCCATGCTTTCTTCAATAAAATATCAACTCCCAATAACCGCCAGCGGCGCATCATCTTCAATGTGTTTCCCCCACCTACATATATAATGTCGGCTCTTACAATCTTTTCATGAATTTCTTTTTTCGAAACTTTCCGTTTCAACAGAAATAAAACTTCCGGCCTGCAACCCAATTTATCGCCATAAACTTTCTGAAAGTTTTCCCAATACAAAGGATCATCACTCGATGCAGTTGGAATAAATAACGCACGCGGATTTTTCTTCCCTGTTATTTTAACAATATGCTCATCAATTGACAGGGTGGCGCCTTCAATCATGCTGCCCCCGCCAATCGCCACAATAGTGCGCATTAAATGATAGCGGTGATTTCTGAAAATATAATTATTGACTAACTACCGTTGTAGTCTAACTGTTGAAAAGTGATGGTCATGATGATGATGAAACCAAGAATGGCTGCAAAAACCCAAAGTGCTTTTTTCATTTTTATTATTTTCTTTTCGCAACAAAAATAACAATCAAAGTTTCATGAGAAAGAGGTGATTGGAATTTCTTTCCTAAATATTATTAAGTGATTTTCTGAAATTATAATTTTCATTTTGGTCAGGGCTATTGCATAAAGAAAATGAGTTTATACATTTGCGCCCTTATTGACCGATGGTGTAACTGGCAACACGTCTGATTTTGGTTCAGAAGAGTCTAGGTTCGAAACCTAGTCGGTCAACATTTTAGCCCCTGATTTCATCGGGGGCTTTATTTTTTTTATGAAGTTGCTAAAGCAACAGTTTCTTCTATATTTGCCACCCCAATTTTTTGGCTGCTAATGTCATCTGAAATCGAATCAAAAGTTAAAATTTTCGCCGGTACAGCATCGGAATACCTTGCAAAAGAAATTGCATTGGAATATGGTGTTGATTTAGGTCAGGCTAAATTGTATCGATTCAATGATGGGGAAATGCAACCGGTTATAAATGAAAGTATTCGTGGCGATTATGTTTTTGTTGTTCAAAGTACTTTTGCTCCAGCAGATAATTTAATGGAATTGTTGCTTACAATGGATTCTGCCCGCAGGGCCTCAGCAGAATATATTACTGCTGTTATTCCTTATTTTGGTTACGCCCGTCAGGACAGAAAAGATAAACCGCGTGTTTCTATTGCAAGTAAAATGGTTGCAAATTTATTAACTGCTGCCGGTGCGGATAGAGTAATGACCATGGATTTACACGCTCCTCAGATTCAAGGATTTTTTGATATTCCGGTTGACCATTTGGAAAGCAACACCATCTTCATTCCTTATTTAAAAGAATTAGCATTAGAAGACATGACTTTCGCTTCTCCTGATGTTGGAAGTACCAATCGTGCACGAATTCTTGCTCAGCATTTTGAAAAAGAAATGGTGATAGTGGATAAGCACCGCAAGCGTCCGGGAGAAATTGCCGGAATGACTTTGATTGGTGATGTGAAAGGAAGAAATGTGATTTTGGTTGATGATATTATTGATACTGCAACCACACTTTGTAATGCTGCTGCTTTATTAATTGATAAAGGAGCAAAGAGTGTTCGTGCTATGTGCACTCATCCGGTACTTTCAGGAAATGCAATAGAAAAAATAGATAATTCAAAACTCACTGAGTTGGTGGTTTGCAATACCATACCGCTTCGTAAGTTATCACCAAAAATAAAAGTGCTTTCAGTAGCCCCGCTATTTGCTTCGGCAATCCGGAACATGCATGAGCATAAATCAATCAGTTCATTATTCATCAACTAAGTAAATTCAATTAACAATGAAATCAATAGTTATCGAAGGAACACTTCGCGCAAATTCAGGAAAAAAATTATCAAACGATTTACGCAAGAACGAAGAAGTTCCGTGCAATATCAATGGTGTTGAAAATTTCAGTTTCTCTGCCCCGGTAAAATCATTCAAGCACCTGGTTTACACACCTGATTTTAAAACTGCAACCATTAAGTTGGGAGATAAAGAAGTGAATTGTGTGATACAGGAATTGCAGTTTCATCCGGTAACAGATGAACTCGTTCACATTGATTTTCTGGAATTGGTTCCGGGTAAAAAATTGATTGTTGAAATTCCGTTGCAATTAAATGGAACTCCGAAAGGAGCAAAGGACGGAGGAAAAATTACTCAACGAATTAAAAAACTGAGAGTAAAAACCACTCCTGAAAAATTAGTTGAAAGAATTCAAATTGATATTGAAAATATTGAATTGGGAAAATCAATTCGCGTGATTGATTTGAAATTAGATGGAATGGAAATTTTAAATCCACCACAATTTCCTGTTGTTTCTGTTTTAATTCCTCGTGCAATTAAAGAAGAAACTCCAACTGCTGCTGCACCTGTTGCTGCAGCTGCTGCTGCACCTGCTGCTGGCGCTGCTGCTCCGGCCGCTGCCGCTGCTAAACCAGCTGCAAAAAAGAAATAATATTTAAGTGAAATACCTGATCGCAGGTCTTGGAAATATTGGTGACGAATACACCAACACCAGGCACAACATCGGATTTAAAATCGCAGAAGCACTTGCTGAAGAAGCAGGTGCTTCTTTTATTTTAGAGCGGTTGGCATTTCATGCTTCCTATAAATGGAAAGGAAAATCAATCCATGTTATAAAGCCAACGACTTATATGAATGAAAGCGGAAAATCAATCCGTTACTGGATGAATGAATTGGATATTCCTGCGGAGCGAATAATTGTTGTGTTGGATGATTTAGCCATTCCATTCGGACAAACAAGATTGCGCAGCAAAGGAAGCGATGGCGGTCACAATGGTTTAACAAGTGTTCAGCAAAATTTAAACACAACAATATATCCGAGATTGCGATTTGGAATTGGAAGCGAATTCAGGAAAGGTTCACAGGTGAATTATGTTTTAGGAGAATGGAATGCAGACGAAAAAAAAATTCTTGCAGATCGGATAAAGGAATCTGCTGAGGCAATAAAAAGCATTATCAGTATCGGTCTTGAACGCTCAATGAATATTTATAATACCTAGAACTAATTTTCTGTTTTTTTTGCCACTTTACTTACTTGATTATTTTTAGCTCGTTAAAAAATAAAGAGGAAATGAAAATTTTTTGTATCGGACGGAATTATGCTGAGCATGCAAAGGAACTAAACAACGAAGTGCCTGATGCGCCTGTGATTTTTATGAAGCCGCAAACTGCACTGCTGCAAAACAATAAACCATTTTATTTTCCTGATTTCACAAAAGACCTGCACTACGAAACAGAAATTGTGTTGAAGATTGGCAAAAACGGAAAAAATGTTCCGGAGAGTTTCGCAAAAAAATATATTGATTCAGTGACAGTCGGTATTGATTTTACTGCGCGTGATTTGCAAACCAAACAAAAAGCAAAAGGATTACCGTGGGAAATTTCAAAAGCATTTGACCACTCAGCTGTGATTGGAAAATGGATGCCGGTGAGTGAAATAAAAAAACTCAGCGCCATTCAATTCTGTATGTATCAGAATAAAACTTTGAAACAAAACGGTAATACCAAGGATTTGATTTTTCCTTTCGAAAAAATAATTTCCTACATCTCACAATTCTTCACTCTTCAAAAAGGCGATTTATTTTTCACCGGAACCCCATTCGGTGTAGGACAAGTAAACATCGGCGATAAAATTGAAGCATTCATTGGTAACGATAGTTTGCTGGAGTTTGAAATAAAATGAAAATTCCCTTTGCTTAAATTCGAGTTTGACTATCGAACATTTGAGAAATGAAATTACTTTTCGCCTCCGATAAAAATCAATGATGCAAGCCGCGCAAACAAAAATTCAATCTACCAACACAAACACAGAGGCACCTTACCTCAAAGCATTTGAGCTGATGTGTTGCGCGAAGTATATGGCAATTGTGTATGAAGAAAATCGCGCAATCACAAAGTATGTTCACAGCACTTCACGCGGGCATGAAGCCATTCAACTTGCTGTGGGGTTGCAATTAAAACCGTATGATTTTGCTTCACCCTATTATCGTGATGAAAGCATGTTGCTTGGCATGAGTTGGACGCCGTATGAACTAATGTTGCAGTTGCTTGCAAAAAGGGATGACCCGTTTTCGGGAGGAAGAAGTTATTACTCGCATCCTTCATCACGCAGAAAAGACCGGCCTGTGATTCCGCATCAAAGCAGTGCGACAGGAATGCAGGCAATTCCTGCTACAGGTATGGCGCAGGGAGTTCAGTATTTAGAAAAGCAAAAGCTTTCTAAAGCAAATGAATATCCCGTTGTGTTGTGTTCACTCGGCGATGGCAGTGTAACCGAAGGCGAAGTGAGCGAGGCATTTCAGTTTGCGGTGCTCAAGCAATTACCGATAATTTATTTAGTGCAGGATAATGATTGGGGAATCAGTGCATCGGCTGATGAAACAAGGTGCATGGATGCTTATGAATATGCTGCCGGTTTCAAAGGCATGAAACGAGTGCGTGTGGATGGAAGTGATTTTGTGCAGTCATGGGATTGCATTCAAGAGGCAATAGAATTTGTGCGCGCTCAGCGAAAACCGATTTTGATTCATGCAAAAGTTCCGCTTCTCGGACATCATACTTCTGGCGTGAGAAAGGAATGGTATCGCTCAGAAGAAGATTTGCACAAGCACGAGCTCAATGATCCGTTTCCGAAGTTGCGAAACATGCTGGTGATGAAATTAAAAATCAGTGAGAGCAAGTTGAACGAAATAGAGGAGCAAGCGAAAGAAAAAATTTATAAAGATTTTGAACGAGCTGTTGCCTCACCCGACCCTGAACCTGAAAGTGTGATGTTGCATGAGTTTGCCGAAACTCCGGTTAAAGAAGAATCAGGTGACCGTGCACCCGAAGGACGGGAAAAGGTAGTGATGGTTGATTCTGCACTGCATGCAGTGGATGAAATATTAAAAGCAAATCCTGACGCCATTTTTTTTGGACAAGATGTTGGAAGAAGATTGGGCGGCGTGTTTCGTGAAGCTGCAACACTTGCCGAAAAGTATGGCGACGACAGAGTATTCAACACAGCCATTCAGGAAGCATACATTGTTGGAAGCACAGCAGGATTGAGTGCAGTGGGAGTGAAGGCGATGGTTGAAATTCAATTTGCAGATTATATATGGTCAGGAGTGAATCAATTGGTGACTGAACTTTCAAAAAGTTGTTATCTCACCATGGGAAAATTTCCGGTGAACGCGGTTATACGAATTCCTATTGGTGCCTATGGTGGTGGTGGTCCATATCACAGCGGTTGTATTGAATCAAGTATTCTAGCAGTGCGTGGAATAAAAGTTTGTTATCCGAGCAATGCGGCTGACATGAAGGGATTATTGAAAGCTGCATTCCTCGACCCGAATCCGGTGGTGATGTTTGAACACAAGGGATTGTACTGGAGTAAAGTTCCTGGAACCGATGAAGCAAAAACCATTGAGCCTGCTGAAGATTATATTCTTCCTTTAGGTAAAGCAAATATTGTTCAACAATCTAGTGAAGAAGAATTAGCAAACGGAAATACACTCACCATTATCACTTACGGAATGGGAGTTTATTGGTCGAAGAATGCAAGCAAAAATTTTCCCGGCTCCGTGGAGATTGTTGATTTGCGAACACTCAATCCGCTGGATGAAGAAATGGTTCTTGCCTCTGTTCGCAAGCACGGAAAATGTATTGTGCTCACAGAAGAACCTGTGCAGAATTCTTTTGCGCAATCGCTTGCCGGAAAAATTTCTGAACTCTGTTTTCCATCACTCGATGCACCTGTAAAAACTATCGGCGCAAAATCATTGCCCGCTGTTGCATTAAACATTGGTTTGGAAAAAGCAATGTTGCCGAATGCGGAGATTGTTGCAGAAGAAATTGGGAAGATGCTGAACAATTAATTTTTTACGATTTCTGAATGCCAAAAAAGAAAATTATTTTTCAACCCATAAAATTTTCTTCGTTAGAAGAATGCCTGGAATCAATACCTGAACATGAATTAAAAATTGTGGAGGCATTGCGAAAAATAATTTTCAGATGCATTCCTGATGTGGAAGAAAAACTTTCGTACAACGCACCGTTTTATAAACGAAAAGGAAACATCTGTTTTCTATGGCCGGGCTCCATTCCGTGGGGAAAAACCAGGGAAGGAGTTCAACTCGGTTTTTCAAAAGGATATTTATTATCTGACGAAGGATACTTAGAGAAAGGAACACGCAAGCAGGTTTTCTGGAAAACATTTTATTCCGTTAATGAAATTGACAGCGATAAAATCAGTGCACTTTTATATGAAGCAGTATTGCTCGACCATTAAATATGCAACGCGCGATTTTCAGTTGCGGCTAAACATGCTTCACGAAATGCTTCACTGAAAGTCGGGTGCGGATGACTCATGCGCGAAATATCTTCAGCACTTGCGCGATATTCCATTGCTACAACTGCTTCCATAATTAAATCAGCCATGCGCGGACCAATCATGTGCACACCAAGAATTTCATCGGTCTCGGCATGCGCCAGAATTTTTATAAACCCATCTAAATCCATACTCGCACGAGCGCGACCACTTGCACGAAACGGAAAACTTCCTTTCTTGAAAGGAGTTTTATTTTTTATTAATTCTTCTTCGGTGTTTCCAACTGCTGCAACTTCGGGCCAGGTATAAACCACTCCCGGAATCAGATTGTAATTGATGTGCGGTTTTTGTCCGGCTAAAAATTCGGCAACAAAAACTCCTTCTTCTTCCGCCTTGTGTGCGAGCATGGCGCCACGAACCACATCACCAATTGCAAAAATATTTTCAACTGAAGTTTGTAAATTTTCATTCACAGTTATTCTTCCTTTCTCATCGGTTTTCAACCCTGCTTTTTCCAATCCTAAATTTTGGGTGAAAGGTTTTCTGCCAACTGCCATCAAACAATAATCTGCTGACCAGTCGTGTGTTTTTCCTTCTGCATCTTCAGCACTTACCATCACTTCATTGTCAACGCGCATTACTTCTTTCACTTTAAAACCTAGGTGCATTTCCACTCCGAGTTTACGCATCACTCTTTCTAATTCCTTGCTCAGGTCTTTGTCCATTGTCGGAATCAGGTTGGGCAAGTACTCAACAATGCGAACCTTTGTTCCGATGCGCGCATACACCGAGGCCATTTCGCAACCAATTACTCCGCCGCCAATCACAATCATTTCCTTCGGAATTTCTTTTAATGCGAGTGCTTCAGTGGATGAGATGATTCGTTCTTTATCAATTCCAATATTCGGAAGCGATGCAGGTTTGCTTCCTGTGGCAATGATGATGTGCTTCGCCTGAATTTCCAGTTTCTCTCCTTTATCGTTTTGAATGGAAATGGTTTTTGAATCCACAAAACTTCCAACGCCGGTGAGTACATCAATTTTATTTTTCTTCATTAAAAAAGAAACTCCATCGCATGTTTGTTTCACCACTTCATTCTTGCGCTTAATCATTTTTATGAAATCAACTTTCAGATTTTCGAGTTGAATGCCGTGCTTTTGAAAAGTTGTTTTTGCATTGTGAAAATGTTCGGTGCTATCGAGCAACGCTTTACTCGGAATGCATCCAACATTCAAACAGGTTCCACCAAGTGTATTGTACTTTTCAATCAAAGCAGTTTTAAAACCCAGTTGTGCGCAACGGATTGCGGCTACATATCCGCCGGGGCCGCTGCCTATAATTGCTATATCGTATTGAGTCATTTTATTGTGAATTGTGAAAGGTGTGCTTCGACAAACTCAGCATGACAAAGTGCAAAGAGTACTTCGACAGGCTCAGTATTACAGGTGTAAAAAGTGTGCTTCGACAGGCTCAACATGACAATCGTGTTTTATAAATCCAACAAATATTTCATCGGGTCTTGACCGAATAAAAGATGTGTGGGATTTTCTAATTGCTCTTTTACGCGAACTAAAAAAGTAACGGATTCTTTTCCGTCAATCATTCGGTGGTCGTATGATAGTGCGAGGTACATCATTGGGCGAATTACTACTTGTCCGTTCAATGCAATCGGTCGCTCCTGAATTTTATGCATTCCTAAAATCGCAACCTGTGGAATGTTAATGATTGGAGTTGACATCAATGAACCAAACACGCCACCATTGCTGATGGTGAAAGTTCCGCCGGTCATTTCTTCGAGTGAAAGTTTATTGTCTCTTCCTTTTTTTGCCAACTCTGCAACCTTCATTTCTATTTCAACCATGCTTAAACTTTCAGCATTGCGAATAACAGGAACCACTAATCCTTTGGGAGTGGAAACAGCGATTGATATATCGCAGTAGTCGTGATAAATAATTTCATCACCATCAAGACTTGCATTCACTGCCGGAAATTCCTGCAACGCATTGCAAACTGCTTTGGCAAAAAATGACATGAAGCCCAAACTCACTCCGTGTTTTTCTTTGAACGAATCTTTGAACTGATTGCGGATATCCATAATCGGTTTCATATCCACTTCGTTGAAAGTGGTGAGCATGGCTGTTTGATTTTTCGCAGTAACTAAATGTTTGCTTACCGCTTTACGAAGCGAACTCATTTGCTCTCTGCGCTCTGCTCGGGTTTTGGGTTTCGGGTTTTTAGTTTCTAGCTTTTCTTTTGGATTTTTTATTGCGGCAAGCAAATCTGCTTTTGTTATTCTTCCGCTCTTACCACTTCCAGAATTTATTTCCACTCCTGATTCACGAATCATTTTTGCAGCGGCGGGTGATGGAGTTCCAGTCGCATAACTTTTTTCTGAAATAGTTTCGGGTTTCGGGATTTGAGTTTCGGGTTTTGCTTCTTCTTTTTTTTCTTCGGGTTGAATGGAGGTATCAATTTTGGCAACCACAGCTCCGATTTTTAAAACTGCTTTGTCGGTTGCAACAACTGATAATTTTCCGGCTTGTTCGGCGCTCAGTTCAAAGGTTGCTTTCTCCGATTCGAGTTCGCATAAAATTTCATCGCGATGAACAAGGTCGCCATCTTTTTTCAACCACTTGGCCAATGTTACTTCACTGATTGTTTCGCCAACAACGGGAACTTTAATTTCTATAATCACAGGATATTTATTTGGGAGGACAAAGGTGGAGAATGATAATTATAGTAGCAAGTAGCAATACTTAAGTATCAAGGTTATTGATACTTTAATTTTTTTAAAAATAAAAATCTAAATACTCAACCCACCACAAACAGTAAGCACTTGGCCTGTGATGTAACTGCTCATATCGGAACCAAGGAAAACACAGAGGTCGGCGACTTCGGCGGTGGAGCCGAATCGTTTCATGGGGATATCTTTTAAAAAATTTTCTTTCACTTCGGGTGTGAGTGCGTGAGTCATTTCGGTATCAATGTAACCGGGGGCAATGGCATTGCAGCGAATGTTTCTTGAACCTAATTCTTTTGCAATTGACTTGGTGAAACCAATAATGCCCGCCTTGCTTGCCGAATAATTTGCCTGACCTGCATTGCCAAAAATGCCAACAACAGAACTCATGTTGATGATGCTTCCGCTACGCGCTTTGAGCATGTGCTTAGTTGCGTGCTTGGTGATATTGAAAACTGATTTGAGATTAGTATCAATAACTTCCTGCCATTGTTGTTCACTCATGCGAAGCAGTAATCCATCGCGTGTGATGCCGGCATTGTTAACCACGATATCAATTTCCAGAAATTCCATCATTACATTTCCAATTAGGTGTTCGGCTTCGGCATACGATGCTGCATTTGATTTATATCCGATTGCTTTTATTCCGTAAGTGTGTAATGTATTTTCTAAAGTCAACGCTTTTTCGGCGGAAGATAAATAGGTGAACGCAACATTGGCTCCGTGCTCAGCAAATTTTTTTGCAATGGTTTCTCCTATGCCGCGCGATGCGCCTGTGATGAGTGCAGTTTTTCCTTCGAGAAGTTTCATAGATAGTTACGGGTTTACTCTTTATTATTTCTTTTCTTTTTATTGGAATTCGTGATTCATCGAATTCGGTTTTTTGGTTTCGGGTTAGTTTGCCATTAAAAAATTTACCGCAGAGACGCAGAGGCGCAGAGAATTAAATCGAGAAAAAAATCTTCCTGCTTCCAGCCTCCATCTTCCAGCCTTTATGCTGACACGCTCATCGCTTTCGCCATTGTTGCGCCGATTTGGGCGGGGCTTTCGACTACGAGTACTCCGCATTCTTTTAAGATTTTCATTTTCGCTGCGGCTGTATCATCGTGTCCACCAACTATTGCTCCGGCGTGTCCCATTCTTCTTCCGGCTGGGGCGGTTTGTCCGGCAATGAAACCTACTACGGGTTTTTTATTTCCGTTTGCTTTTATCCATCGAGCGGCTTCGGCTTCCATTCCTCCTCCTATTTCTCCAATCATAACGATGCTGTCGGTTTCAGGATCGTTCATTAACAATTCTACTGCTTGCTTGGTGGAGGTTCCGATAACAGGGTCGCCGCCAATACCGATTGCGGTGCTTACTCCCAATCCTGCTTTTACAATCTGGTCGGCTGCTTCGTAGGTAAGTGTTCCTGATTTGGAAACAATTCCCACTCTTCCTTTTTTGAAAACAAAGCCGGGCATGATTCCAACCTTTGCTTCATCGGGAGTAATTACACCCGGACAGTTAGGTCCAATGAGTGTGCAGTTTTTATCCTTGATGTATTCTTTTGCTTTCACCATATCCTGAATCGGAATTCCTTCGGTGATGCAAACAATAACTTTTATTCCGGCTTCGGCTGCTTCCATAATTGCATCGGCTGCATAAGCAGGCGGAACAAAAATGATACTGGTGTTTGCACCGGCTTGCTTTACTGCATCGGCCACAGTATTGAAAACAGGTTTTTCCAAATGCGTGGTTCCTCCCTTGCCTGGAGTTACTCCACCAACCACATTGGTTCCGTATTCAATCATTTGTGTTGCATGAAAAGTGCCTTCGGTTCCGGTGAATCCCTGCACAATTACTTTTGAATTTTTGTTGACTAAAACGCTCATCTTAATTAGTAATAAGTTATTTTTTGATTGGTTATTTGCAGCATCTTTTAATGCTTTCAATTTTTTCTATTTATTTTTTTCGTCTGAAAGTCTTTTGGTGTTCTGTTCTTTTATCTCACGGAAAAATTTGCCGGCAAATATAAAATCATTCAACTGTTGATTGGTGGCATTCATAATATCATCGCGATGGCCTTCCCAGTATTTCTCTCCTTTGTATAGAAACAATACATAATCGCCGATTTCCATCACTGAATTCATATCGTGTGTGTTCACGATGGTTGTAATTTTATAATCGTCGGTAATATCTTTTATCAGTTTATCAATGACTATTGAAGTTTGCGGGTCGAGACCGGAGTTGGGTTCATCGCAAAAAAGATATTTCGGATTCATGACTATTGCTCGAGCAATGCCCACTCTTTTTTTCATTCCGCCACTCAACTCATTCGGTAAAAGTTTATTTACATCTTTCAGGTTTACCCGTTCTAAACATTCGTTTACACGATGCATTTTTTCTTTGTAAGTCATGTTCGTAAACATGTTCAATGGGAAAATCACATTTTTCTCTACTGACATTGAATCAAACAAAGCTGAACCCTGGAACAACATGCCGATTTGTTTTCGTAATTCTTTTCGACCGGCATCATCAATATTTATAAAATCTGTATCGTGATTGTAAATGATATGTCCACTGTTGACCGGAATTAATCCGACAATACTTTTCATCAGCACTGTTTTTCCCGAACCGCTTGCACCAATGATCAGGTTGCATTTTCCGGCTTCGAAAGTTGCTGATATTCCTTTCAGAATCTGCTTAGCGCCGAATGATTTGTTTAAATCTTTAACTTCAATCATAAGAGCAACTGCGCGAGTATGTAGTCAAACAATAAAATCAACACGCAACAAACCACCACGGCACGGGTTGCACTTTTCCCAACTTCCAGTGCGCCGCCTTCGGTATAATATCCGAAGTAAGATGAAACTGATGAAATAATAAATCCGAAAGTGGTTGCTTTTATCAGCGCAAAACTGGCCATGAATGGAATCCAGTATTGAATGGCTCCGGTCATGAAATCTTCTTTTGACACTACACCGGTAAATTCGCCCACCCACATGCCTGCATAAATACTTAAGAATGCAGAGATGATTACTAATAACGGAATCATTAAAGTAGAAGCTAAAATTTTTGGAAGCACGAGATAAGCCGAAGAGTGTACACCCATAATTTCCAGCGCATCAATCTGTTCGCTGATTCGCATGGTGCCCAATTCACTCGCGATTTTGCTTCCGATTTTTCCGGCAAGAATTAATACTGTAACAGTCGGAGCTAATTCCAATATTATACTGTTGGCAGCTATACTTCCGATAATTGATTTACTTATGAGCGGTGTGGTAAGTTGATAAGCAGTTTGTACGGTTACAACAGCACCCAAAAAACAAGAAACGATAACCACGATTCCAACAGAGCCCACACCAATCTCCACCATTTGCCTGGCAATTTCTTTCCAGTAAATGGAAGTTTTTTCAGGTCTGACAAACAGACTTCTCAGGAGTAAAACATAACGACCAAAATGATTAAAGAATGCCACTGAATGATTTGATGAGGTGGTGAAATGATGATTTGGCAATAAAATACATGTGTTAATGTATTGGCTCAAATGTAATTTTTTCTGATTATTAATCGGAATCAAAAAAATAATATCGAATATCGATCAACGATTTGTGAATGATTAAGTGAAAATTCTTAGCCTATAAAAAGAATATCGAATATCGAATAAAACTGCCCGATGCAGGCGGAGATTTGTGAATGATGAATTGCATTTTCATTTGTTAAGATTTATTGATAGTGAAGAAGGGCTTATTACTTTCGCTGAAATTTATTTCAGAAAATGTTAGCAGTAATTACCGGTGCAACAAAAGGAATTGGAAAAGCAATTGTTGAGTCATTTGCCAAAGAAGGATTTGACATTGTGTTTTGCGCACGCACTGCAATAGATGTGAAGCAAGCCGAAAAAGAATGGCAGAAAAAATTTCCTTCACAAAAAATTATTGGCGTTTCATGTGATGTAAGTAAAAAATCAGATTTACAAAAACTGATGAAACAAGTGCTTTCTTTAAAAAAATCAATAGATGTATTGGTGAACAATGCCGGAATTTTTTTCCCGGGAAAAATATCTTCAGAGAAAGAAGGAACATTGGAAAAACTGATGGCAGTAAATCTTTATGGTGCCTATCATTTAACTCGAATGATAGTTCCGATGATGATGAAACAAAAACGCGGACACATTTTTAACAACTGTTCCACTGCGAGTTTATTTGCTTATTCAAACGGAGGTTCGTACAGTATCTCTAAGTATGCAATGCTTGGCTTTACAAAAAATCTGCGCGAAGAATTAATTCCTTACAATATAAAAGTAACAGCCGTAATTCCCGGTGCCACTGATACACCAAGTTGGGAAACAGTGAAACTTCCACCCAACAGAATGATGCCGGCAATGGATGTGGCCAATATGATGGTGGCAGCTTTTAAAACTTCGCCACAAACAGTAGTGGAAGAAATTTACTTGCGACCGATGAAAAAAGATATCAGTGAAGACGAGTTTTGATTAAACTTTCTGCTTCAGAATTTTTTTAAAAAAATCAGAAATTAAAATTTACAATTCACCTTTCACCAATCACAATTTACTTTTGCCTTCAATGAATATTTCTGATAAAAAATATTGCAACAGTTTAACTACCTATTCGAGATTTGTGACCCGTGAAGTAATGATTGGTGCTATTGGAATTGGTGGCAATAATCCAATCCGGATTCAAAGCATGACCACCACCGATACAATGAATACCATTGCAACGGTTGAGCAAAGCATGCGGATGATTGATGCTGGTTGCGAGTTGGTTCGAATCACAGCACCGAGTATTAATGAAGCTAAGAATTTAGAAAACATAAAAAAGGAATTGCTTGCCCGCGGATATAAAACTCCGTTGATTGCCGATATACATTTCACACCCAATGCGGCTGAGGTTGCTGCGCGAATTGTAGAGAAGGTGCGAGTGAACCCGGGAAACTTTGCTGACAAGAAAAAATTTCAAACGCTTGAATACACCGATGCTGAATACAACGAGGAGTTAGAGCGCATCAGAGAAAAATTTTCTCCGCTTGTAAAAATTTGCAAGGAACATGGAACCGCCATGCGCATCGGCACCAATCACGGTTCGTTGAGCGACAGAATCATGAGCCGCTATGGCGATTCGCCAATGGGAATGGTGATGAGTGCATTTGAATTTTTAGACATTGCTGAAGACCTCGGTTATCAGAATATTGTACTGAGCATGAAGTCGAGCAACACACAAGTCATGGTTCAGGCGTATCGTTTGCTTGTGCATGAGATGATGAAGACCGGACGGAATTATCCATTGCACCTTGGTGTAACAGAAGCCGGTGATGGTGAAGACGGAAGAATAAAATCATCAATCGGAATCGGAACATTACTGGAAGATGGATTGGGCGATACCATTCGAGTGTCGCTTACCGAAGACCCCGAGTTTGAAATTCCGGTTGCAAAAATTTTAGCCGACAGATATTCTGAAAAAAGGCAAACACAGGTCGTTTCTTCCATTAAAGAAAATCCAATTGATCCTTTTCATTATTCAAGAAGAGAAACATTTGCAATAAATAATATTGGCGCGCACAAAGTTCCTGTTGTTGTTGCCGATTGCAGTGCGGAGCGAAACATTTCTCATTCATCTTTTATTCCGCTTGGTTACAGTTATGATGAAGCAAGCGATAAATGGAACATCAGTGATACAGCTGCTGATTATATCTACACCGGCATTCATAAAGTTGATTTCGAAATTCCCGGAACATTGGGTTTGATTCAGAATTATAAATCGTGGATGGAAGTTGTTGGTGAAAACACCAACAACGGCAGTGGTGAAAAAAGATTTCCATTACTTACAACAATTGAATTTTTAACTGAAACAATTTTATCACCATCATTAAATTTTATAAAAATTTCGCTCGATGAATTTTCAGATTCGTTTTTGGAGAAATTAGAAGAGCAAAAAAATTGCGTGCTGGTAATTTCATCCACTCACATAAATGGAATGATGCAGCAACGAAGATTGTTTTTTGAATTGCTGAATGAAAAATTTTCGTGCCCCGTAATAATCAATCGTGAATACAATCATCTTTCTGCTGATGAACTATCACTTCATGCTGCCACAGATTTTGGCGCCTTGTTGCTGGATGGATTTGGCGATGGCATTTGGCTGAAAGCCGATAATCAACTTTCGCAAAATGTAAATCGTTTGTGCTTCGGAATTTTACAAGGATGTCGTCAGCGTATTTCGAAAACCGAATACATCAGTTGTCCGAGTTGTGGCCGCACACTTTTTGATTTGCAGGAAACCACCGCAAAAATTCGTGCAGTCACCAATCATTTGAAAGGAATGAAGATTGCGATAATGGGTTGCATAGTAAATGGCCCCGGTGAAATGGCCGATGCTGATTATGGTTATGTTGGAAGCGGTCCAGGAAAAATTACTTTATACAAAGGCAAGGATATTATGAAGCGCAGCATCAATACTGAAACAGCTGTTGACGAATTAATTAATCTGATAAAGGAGAATGGCGATTGGGTGGAAGGCATTTAGTTTATTCGTTCATTGGTACATTCGTTTATTGGTTCATTTGTTCATTCGTTTATTTGGTCATGCATTAAGATAAATTTTTTTAGTGGAAACTATTATTGAACTTAATAAAATATCAAAATCATTCGGCGCGTTTAAAGTGGTGGATGAATTATCGTTGGAAGTTTATAAGGGAGATGTGTTTGGTTTTTTAGGACCGAATGGCGCCGGCAAAAGCACCACCATGCGAATGATGCTTTCGCTGATAAAACCCACCAGCGGAAGCATAAAAATTTTTGGAAAGGAAATGAACACGCACCGAAATGAAATTATGCGGCAGATTGGGTGCATTATTGAAAAACCCGATTTTTATTTATACATGAGTGCAGAAAAAAACATTGAACTGTTTTCAAAACTTAGCGGTATTACGGTTTTGAAAAATAAAATTCAGGAAATAATAGAATTGGTTGGATTAAAAGGTCGCGAAAAAGACAAAGTGAAAACTTACAGTCACGGAATGAAGCAGCGATTAGGAATTGCGCAAACATTAATTCATGATCCTGCATTAATTATTCTGGATGAACCTACCACCGGTCTCGACCCGCAAGGAATCATTGACATTCGTGAAATGATTTTGCGATTGAAAAATGAAATGGGAAAAACAATTATTCTTTCCTCACACATTTTAAGTGAAATAGAATTGGTCGCTAACCGAATGGTGATTATTAATAAAGGGAAACAAGTGGCGCAAGGTGAAGTTAAAGAATTGCTTTCGACGCAGGATTTAATTTTGAGTGTGGAAGTGGAGGATGGAAAAATTGCTATAGAAAAATTGAATGGATACAAGAAAGAAAAATTTTCGTCGCTGGAGAATAACACTTTGAAATTTTCACTTTCGAAAAATGAAATTCCTGAATTGGTGAATGAACTGAATAAACAAGGAATAAAAATTTACGGAATTACTTATCGCCGTGCGCTGGAAGAATATTTTTTAAAACTTACTAATTAATATAATTGAGAATGATTTATCGCTTATTAAAAGTTGAGTTATATAAAATATTTTCACGGCCACGCAGTTACATCGGGTTTGTTGCCATTGCTATTCTGGTTTTTGTTTTTCAACTGGCGCTTTATGTTGACGGGAAAACTTATCTCACCTTTCTGATTCAGCAACTTGAATCTAAATTTTCCATACAGGGAAATATTCTGAATGGTTATTTAATTACTTACATCATATTGCAAACACTTATTGTACAAATGCCCCTGTTGGTTGCACTGGTAACAGGCGATTTACTATCGGGTGAAGCAGCATCAGGTACCATGCGATTGCTGGCCACCAAACCAATATCAAGAGCAAATATTATTTCGGTGAAATTTATAGCCGGCAGTTTTTACACTTTGCTGCTGGTGTTATGGTTAGGCGGTTTAGCATTAGGATTTGGCTTATGGATTTTTGAACCGGGAGACTTGATGGTGCTAAGCACCGATCATATTTCCATTATTCCGGCCGACGAATGTTTGTGGCGGTTTTTTGTAGCGTGCGGTGTGGCATTTATCAGCTTAACTGTGGTTACTTCATTTTCGATGATGCTCAGTGCCTATTCTGATAATTCTATTGTTCCGATTGTAACAACAATGGCGGTCATCATCATTTTCACCATAATCGGAACACTGGATGTTCCTTTGTTCAATAACATTAAACCTTTTCTGTTTACCACACACATGATTGTATGGCAAAAATTATTTCAAGACCTGTTACCGGTTGACACCATTATTAATTCCATACTAATTATGCTTGCCTACATTGTTGCATTTCTTTCCATCACTTATTATCGGTTCATTAAAAAAGACATACTCAGTTAATCATGATTCGCTTTTTTATTTTCTCATTTCTTCTCACACTAAGCTTTACGAAGTGTTCGGAAGCACAAACAGCTTCGCAGGTAATTAATAAAGTAAATACTAATTTCAGCAAGGTGAACGATTACACTGCTGATATGAATATTCATCTCGATGTTTCTTTTGTAAAAATGAAAGACATTGCCGCTAAAGTATATTTCAAAAAACCCAAAAAAATTAAAGTAAAGGCGGAAGGAATCATGTTACTGCCTAAACAAAATCCGAATAACATTCAGGCAATGCTGGAAGACACCAATTCATATAACGCCATAAAAACCAGAGCGGAAATTATAAATGGCGTGAGTACAACAATCATTACCGTTATTCCGAACGCCGATACTTCAGATTTGATTTTAGGAAAATTCTGGATTGATGCGGCTAAGGGAGTGATATTAAAAAGCAACCTCACCACCCGAAGCAATGGCACCATGGAGATTGAACATTTTTATGGTGCAAATTCCAATTATGCCTTACCCGATAAACTCATCTTCACCTTTGAAACCTCAAAATTCAAATTGCCAAAAGCATTGGTGGTTGATTTAGGATCATCAACCGAAACACCTGATAAACCTGAAAACAAAAAAGGAAAAATCACCATCGTATTCAGTAATTACCTAGTGAATAAAGGAGTGGATGATAAAGTTTTTAAATAGTGAATAGTCAATTGTGAAAGCTAACTGCTAACTGCTAATTTCCTCCTGACTTTTCTTCTTCTTGTTATTGCTATACCACCAATATCCTAATCCTGCAATTAACGAATAGGGCATAAGCAGCAGGTATAAAATGCCAATATTTAAACCGGCAGCACTGGTATTGCCCGCTTTTAATGAAGATTCAACGGTTGCCTTACACATGGCGCATTGGGCAGAAATATTTTCTGATTGAAAACTGATAAACAAAATGGCGAGAATTGAAACAATCAGCATTTTTTTAATCATAACACTAAATGATTGTATTGATTTTTGAAAGCCCAAAAGTAAGGTTGAGCAATGGAGTGCGCAACTTATTGTTAGTAGTAAGGCGACAATAATAAATAAACAATTACTCCGGTAACGGATACATACAACCACAATGGCCATGTCCATTTAGCAATGCGGCGATGCTGATCAAATTTTTCCTGCAATCCTCTGGTTAGTGTAAATAATATCATGGGAACTATCACTGCTGCAAGAATGATGTGGGAGATTAATATCGAAAAGTAAACCGGACGAATCCATCCCATACCACCAAAACGAGTTTCAACGGAAAGTGTATGATAAATTACATACGAAATCAAAAACACACCCGACAAACAAAAAGCAGTAATCATGGTGTATTTGTGATATTGAATTTTTTTTGTTTTCATGAAATAATACCCCACCAATAACAACAACGAAACAGTGAAATTTATTGAAGCATTAAATGCCGGAATGAGCGATAAATCAAAACCAAGTTTTACATCGGGTGGCTTCAAATACAATAATGCAAGTACCAACAGCGGAATGGCTATTGAAACTATTGCAATAAAAATGTTGAGTTGTTTTTCTTTCATAAAAATTATTGGGTCGGTAAAACAAATCAATAAATTGAAATTGAATAATGCAGTGCTTGTGAAACAATAAACATGGGTGCGATTATTTTTTTATTTCAACCGCTCAGTCAGCAATCTGATTTCCAGCACCGGCGAAAATTTCTGATACAGAATATTAAAAGTTGCCTGCGCAATGGGCATATCTACTTTGTATTTTTTATTCACTTCGTTAATGCATGAACTTGCATAATAACCTTCAGCCACCATATTCATTTCGAGTTGGGCACTTTTTACTGAATAGCCTCTTCCCACCATATTGCCGAAAGTTCGGTTTCGACTGAATTGCGAATAAGCAGTTACCAATAAATCTCCCAGATAAGCTGAATCTTTTATATCGCGCGTAATGGGATGAACTGCTTTTACAAACCGATCAATCTCTTCAATAGCATTGCTGATTAATACGGCTTGAAAATTATCGCCGTAAGCCAATCCATTGCAAATGCCTGAAGTAATTGCATACACATTTTTTAATACGGCCGAATATTCGGTACCATATATATCGTCGCTTGTGTTGGTTTTCATATACCGGCAATGAAGCATCGACGCAATTTTTTGTGCCTGTTGCTGATCAGGACTTGCTATGGTTAAGTACGAAAGTTTTTCGAGGGCTACTTCCTCGGCATGACATGGGCCACTGATGACAATAAAATTATTGAATGGTAAATTATATTGCTGATGAAAAAAATCGGCCATCACCAGGTTATCACCGGGAATCATACCTTTTACTGCCGAAATAATCAGTTTGTTTTTTAAATCCTGCGGATGCAGCACGCTCAATGTTTCTTTCACAAAGGCTGAAGGAATAGCCAGAAAAATTATATCCGCTTTTCGAATGGTATCAATCAAATCATCTTGTATGCGGATGCATTCCTTTTCAAAAAAAACGGAACTGATATAGCGCGAATTACTTCCATGTTCCTTCAGCGACTTTCGAATATCGGCATTCCGTATCCACCAATTAACAATGTGTTTATTTTCAGTAAGAACTTTTACAAGTGCCGTAGCCCAACTTCCGCCACCAATCATTGCCACCTTTGGATTGCTGTTCATCATTTCTAATAAATTTCAGAGCGAACATAAGCAAAACTGATTAGTTGAATGGTTAATTAGTTCATTAGGTTATTCGTTCATTAGTTGATTAGTTGAATAGTTGTTTGCATTCCGCAGGAAAGGTTTATTAGTTTATAAGTATAACCGATTGAATACTTGTATCTGAAAAATTGAAAGGTTAATGAATGTATTTACCAATAACTTTTCTCTGATAACTAATAACTTTTTATCAAACTATGGTTTGGTATAAAAAACCTGTCGCACATATAAATTTTTGCCGACATGAATTTTTATTAAATAAGCGCCGGATGGAACAGAACTATCGAGCGTAAATACTTCATTTATCAATCCGCTATGAATTTCGGGTGTGCGGGTTTCAATCACATCCCCCTGTCGGTTTACGACTTCCAAACTGATGGCTCCTGATTGCTCTAAAGGAATTTCGAATTTCACTTCGAATACGCCGGTTGTTAACTTTGGCGATATGGAAATCATGTCGTGATAGTCCATATTTCTGTCGCCATTGTTTGTTGCTTTTTTTTTAGATTTTTTTACCGTTAAATCTTTATCGGTTAATAGTTTTGAATGATCTTCGGAATGAATGCCGGTTTGATTTGAATTGGTGTTTACCAAACTATCGCCACGGTTAATATTGGGTGCAGTTTTCAGCGAATCGTTTTTTTCTTTATTTCCCGCTTTCACATCAGCACTGTTAGTCATATCATTAGTGAAAACAAATAAACCAACAATCATGGCGGCAATAGTAAAACCTGCGCCAGTTAATTGTAAAGTGCGTTTAACAGTAATTAACTGTTTAACTTTTAAAGTAGTTTGAAAACCTAACCTTCCCATGTTTTTTAGTATAACAGGAGCTTTTACTTAAGCAAACTGAAAAGGTTTTAACTGATTTAAACTTCGATAATACTTCAATAAACTTCATGCAAATACAGCAAGACAGGTCAGGAGGACATCGTTTTGTCACTCTGAACTTGTGGAAGAGCGCTTCTTTATTTTTTCTTCAATTGCTGTTGTGCTGAATCCTTTTAATAATGGAACCACATTCACCGTTCCACCTGAAGCAATTACCTCCTTTGAACCAACAATTTGTTCTATTGAATAATCGCCGCCTTTTACCAACACATCTGGCATTATAAATTTTATAAATTCCAACGGAGTTTCTTCATCAAATAAAATAATAGCATCCACACAATTCAAAGCGGCAAGAACCAATGCACGCGAATCCTGATTCTGCAATGGGCGACCGGGTTTCAGTTTCGAAACAGAAGCATCGGTATTCAAACCAACAATTAACCGGTTGCCAAAATCAGCAGAAGTGGATAAAGTATGAATGTGTCCGGCGTGCAGAATATCAAAGCAACCATTGGTGAATACAATTTTTTGCGAAAGCAATTGCCAAAGATGAATGAGTTTGCCTAATTCATTTTTAGAAACTATTTTTTTTTGAATGCTATCAAGCCGGCTCATTCGCTTTGGGTTTTGAAGTGCGATTGTAAAAAGGCAAAATCAGAAAACACAAGGTACCGAAAATGATAACGGCCATGGTTTGTCCACCATGGCAAATGGTGGCAAACGATAAACCATCCTGCTGGCTTAATCCATAAACCATCATGGTTTGTGTTACTATATAATGGTAAGCGCCAATTCCACCCTGAACCGGAACCACAAATCCCAATCCGCCGAAAATCATTATGGTAATTCCCTGCATCATATTCATGTGAGACGAAAAATCGAAACAGAAAAAACAGAAGTAAGCCATTAAAGTATAACACCCCCAAAGAATAAGTGTGTGAGCTAAAAACCATCCCTTGCTTTTCAACCGACGAATTGTGTTTAAGCCTTCAACAAATCCTTTTAATACACCCATTAGTTTTTGAAAAAACTTAGTGGTGCGAAAGTGCAACAAAAACCGCCAGATGATAAAAACAAAAATCGCAACAATGGCAAATGTGATGGCATAAAAAATTATTCCTTTACTCATCAGCCCAACAATTTTATCGGCAAACGGAGTCAGAAAATTACTCATAACAAACAACGACAGCAATTCGAATTGCAACATCACCACCAGCAATAAAATAATCAGCAGCGAAATCATATCAACCACTCGTTCGGCAACCACTGTTCCGATCAATGCCTGCACCGGAATTTTTTCGTATCGATTCAGCACGGTACATCGGGTTATTTCGCCAATTCGCGGCACAGCCAAATTTGCTAAGTAACCTACGAATACGGCAGCAAAGGTGTTCATGATTTTGGGTCGGTATCCAATTGGGTGAATAAGCATGTTCCATCGAACTGCACGAGAAATATTACTGATTAATGCGAAAAGCAAGGAAGGAATTAACCACCAGTAATTTGCTTTTAAAAGTGTTTCCTTAATGCCGTTTATATCCTGACCACGAAAGGCCAGCCAGAAAAAGAAAATGCCAATGGCGAGAAATAAAATAAGTTTTAGTATTGATAGAATCTGTGCCTTCATCAACTCTTTAATCGGTTATTATCATCGGGGAAAACTAATGCGGGTTTAAATGATTTGGCTTCTTCTTTATCTAACAGTCCGTACGAAATAACAATGACTATGTCGCCAACAACTGCCTTGCGTGCAGCAGGTCCGTTCAAACAAATAATGCCCGAGCCGTGCTTGCCTTTTATTACATAAGTTTCAATGCGCTCGCCGTTGTTAATGTTTACCACCTGCACTTTTTCGTTCTCAATCAGGTCGGCGGCATTCATTAAATCTTCGTCAATGGTTATACTTCCAACATAATTAATATCGGCTTCGGTAACCTTTACTCTGTGAATTTTGGACTTTACTACTTGTATCATCATGGCGCGCAAATGTAAAATTTCTGTTCATAACGCAGTGAATAGTTCATGGGTTCATTTGTTGATTAGTTATTTGAATACTACAAACAATCTTTCAATGATTCAATTTTTCAACGATTCAATCATTCAAAATCAAATTATCTATCAACCGCACCCCATCCACCCAAATCGCAACCAATGCAACGGCGGGTTTTCCTTCAATAATAATTTCGGTGGGGCGCAGGGTTTCGCCATCGCATACTTCTACATATTCAACAATGGAATCCGGAATGGTTTTCAATCGTTTTATTCCTTCTTCTCTTAGTGCTTTAATGGAACTGAATTGGTTTCTATATTCTTTTAAAAAAAATAATGTTTGCGAAATCATTGCTGCATGGTTCCATGCCTCCTCGCTGAGCCGAACATTGCGCGAACTCATGGCGAGGCCGCTGGCTTCGCGCACAATTTCACATACTTCAATTTTGGTTGGAAGATTTTCCAACTCCATCATCTTTCTGATAATCTGAATCTGCTGATAATCTTTTTGACCGAGAAATAAAACAGCAGGATTTACTTTTTTCAGTAACCGGTAAACCACATTGGCCACTCCCTGAAAATGCCCGGGACGAAAAGCGGCTTCCAGCACTTTATCATAATAGCCCAAATCATAATTTTTCAATTCCGGTTGGCCTTCGGGATAAATTTCATCCGTAGATGGTAAGTACAAAACAGTGCAATCCGCTTTCAACAGCATTTCCATATCGTGTTCAATGGGTCGCGGATATTTTTCTAAGTCTTTTGTGTTGTTAAACTGAGTAGGGTTTACAAAAATGCTGCATACTACAATAGCACATTCAGCTTTTGCTTTTTCAATCAGCGAAATATGCCCGCGATGTAATGCGCCCATAGTGGGCACAAACCCGATTTTTTTTCCGGCGGTTTTTTCTTTCTGAATAAAGGGAGTTAATTGCTTTTCAGATTTAAACAGATACAAAATGATTGGTTTTTGACAAACCTAATCGGAAATTTTGAAATGGGAATTTCAGGTTTCCGAAAAGCAATCTTCAATCCATTTCATTTATCACGGTTTTTTTTTATTATCTTTGCGCACCTTTTTAAAAACCACGGCTTAATGACTAAGAAAAGAGTGTTGATTGTAGCGCAGGAAATGAAGCCTTACAATATACTGACCGAAGCTGCCACCTTCGTTAACCGGTTACCGGTTTACCTGCAGGAACAAGGAATGGAAATTCGGGTGTTAATGCCCCGCTTCGGTACCATTAACGAGCGTCGCCACCGCTTGCACGAGGTGGTTCGCCTGTCGGGAATGAATATTATTATAGATGATGATGATAACCCGCTCATTATTAAAGTGGCTTCATTACCTGGTGCCCGGTTGCAGGTGTATTTTTTAGATAACGAAGATTATTTCCGCCGCAAGCATGTGTTTACCGATGCCGATGGAAAATTTTATGAAGATACACACGAGCGCATGGCTTTCTTCTGCAAAGGAGTGATGGAAACCATAAAAAAATTCGGATGGCCACCGGATATTATTCATTGTCACGATTGGATGAGCTCGCTGATTCCGATGTATTTGAAAACAGTTTATAAAAAAGACCCGGTGTTTCACAATGCTAAGTGCATTTACTCATTGTATGATAATAACTTTAAAGAAACACTGCATAAAGATTTTGCTAAAAAAGCCATCATTAGTAAGGACTTAATTAAAGAGCCAGATTTTGCACCCTATAAAAAAGCAACCAACACCGCCTTTAATATTGGCGCCGTTACACATGCCGATGGAGTTATTAAAGTTGGGAAAAATTTAGACCCGGCTGTAAAAATCGCTTTGAAAGCCATGAAGAAAAAACCGATTCTTGAACACGATTCTGAAAACTACCTTGCAACCTATGTGGAGTTTTACAGGTCTTTGATGAACGAAAAGTGAAAATAAACATCCATCCTCTTCTCCTTCTTACCATTTTATTTGTTGTTGCAGTTTCCGCCTGCAAAAAATCAACCCTTATTGGAAACGACTTGCTTCCGAATGGCGACGATTTGAACGGAATTTATACCGATACATTAACGCTGCGAACAAAATCAGTTGTTGAGTTCCCTTTAAAAACATCTGCCAACTCTAAATATTTACTCGGCACCATTAACGACCCGGTCTTTGGAAAATCATCAGCATCCATTTATGCTCAAGTGCAAATTGGTGGTCAGGTTGATTTAGGTAGTCCCGATTCGCTATTTGTTGATTCGTTGGTTTTGAATATGGAATACAACGGTCAATACGGAAAGTTTGATGTGCCGCAAACCATTTCAGTATATCAATTAACGCAGGATATGAATGCCGACAGCACTTATTATTCTGATAAAAATTTCAGTTATTATCCAAATGAGGTAGGGAAAAAAACGAATTTCATTCCCGATTTTTCAAATAAATTATCCATTGCCGGCGATACCATTGCCCCATCACTGCGAATTAGATTGACTGACCATCTTGGTCAGGATTTATTGGATCAGTCAAAGGGCGCCAACTTTGCTAGCAACGCTGCTTTTCAAACTTACTTTAAAGGATTACTAATTGCATCGGATACTAACCAAAACGGAAAAGGAATTATGTATTTTAAGCTTTCGTCATCGGTTTCCGTTTCTAAGCTTACACTGTATTATCATAAACCAGACACCACAAGTTTAAAATTTGATTTTATTATCGGAACCGATTGTGCAGTATTTAATCATTACAACCACAACTTTGTTTCTACTGAAATTCAAACGGCTTTTCAGGCACCCGCATTTAGCGATAGCATTGTTTATGTTCAATCCATGGCGGGAGCAAAAACCAGAATCAGCATTCCGAACTTAAAAAATTTAGGTAACATATTGGTAAATAAGGCGGAATTGGAAATCACTGTTCCTGCATGGAAAATTGATCCCGATTCAGTGTATGCATGTCCTGCTCGAATGATTTGCCTGCAGGCAGATTCAGCAGGGAAAAACGCAATTATTCCCGATCAGATTTCGACCCATTTAACTTATGGTGGATTTAAAGAAACTGAATACATCAACGGACAAAAAGTATATAAATACAAATTCAGCATAACCGAACACATGCAGAATATAGTAAGCGGCTCCATTACCGATTATGGATTATTTCTGCTCACTTACCCAAGCCCCGAAATAGCCGACAGAATAATTTTGGCTGGCGGAAACCGAAGCGATGATCTTCGTATGAAAATAAATCTCATCTACACAAAACTCCCATAAACGCATGTGTGGTATTGTTGGTTACTTAGGTTCAAAACAAGCATACCCGATTCTGATTAAAGGTTTGCAACGGTTAGAATATCGTGGTTACGACAGTGCCGGTGTGGCGCTGCTCAATGGAAAATTAAATATTTATAAAAAAGCCGGCAAGGTTGCGGAGCTCATTGGATTTGCTGATCAGAAAAATACAGAAGGCACCATGGGCATCGGGCATACACGATGGGCAACGCATGGTGAGCCGAATGATAAAAATGCACATCCGCATTTTTCGAACTCAAAAAATCTCGCCATTATTCACAACGGAATTATTGAGAATTATGCAAGCATAAAAGAAGAATTAAAAACCCGCGGATATAAATTTCATTCCGATACCGATACCGAAGTATTAATTAATCTGATCGAAGACATTCAGAAAAATGAAAATGTAGATGAAGAAGAAGCCATTCGGTTAGCATTGAATGAAGTTGTAGGCGCTTATGCAATCGTTATCATTTCAAAAAATAATCCCGATAAACTTTTTGCAGCACGAAAAGGAAGTCCGTTGGTGCTAGGCATCGGCGATAAAGAATTTTTTATTGCCTCTGATGCAACACCAATAGTTGAACACACTAAAAATGTGGTTTACCTTAACGATGAAGAAATTGCAGTATTAAACCGCAATGGTGAATTTTCGATTAAAACCATTGGCAATAAACAAACAACTCCATACATACAAGAACTGGAATTGAAGTTGGAAGCCTTAGAGAAAGGCGGTTACGACCACTTCATGCTGAAAGAAATATACGAACAGCCAACATCTATCCGTGATAGTATGCGTGGCAGGTTGAATACAAAAACAGGCATCATTGCGCTTGGCGGATTATTAGAATATAAGCAAAAAATAAAAAACGCAAACCGCTTAACCATTGCAGCATGTGGCACCAGTTGGCATGCCGGTATTGTTGGCGAATATTTATTAGAAGATTTAGCCCGGCTTCCGGTTGAAGTGGAATATGCATCGGAGTTTCGTTATCGCAATCCGATAATTACTGCCGATGATATTTTATTTGCCATTAGTCAAAGTGGCGAAACGGCTGATACGCTTGCAGCGATTGAGCAGGCAAAATCAAAAGGCGCGACAATATTTGGTGTATGCAATGTGGTGGGGTCATCTATTGCACGCGCAACACATGCCGGTAGTTTTACGCACGCAGGCCCTGAAATTGGAGTGGCATCAACCAAAGCTTTTACCGCACAGGTTACGGTACTTACATTGATTGCACTTTATTTGGCTAAAGAAAGAGGCACCATTCAGGAATCGCGCTACCAGCAAATTATTAATGAGTTGGAAAATATTCCGGCAAAAGTGAAAAAGGTGTTGGATGCAAATGAAAAAATAAAATACATAGCTGATATTTTTAAAGATGCCACCAACTTTCTGTATCTCGGTCGCGGATATAATTTTCCGGTTGCTTTAGAAGGCGCATTGAAACTGAAAGAAATTTCATACATACATGCCGAAGGTTATCCGGCTGCCGAAATGAAGCACGGCCCCATTGCATTGATAGACGAAGAAATGCCGGTAGTTGTTTTGGCAACCAACCAAAGTGCATACGATAAAATAATCAGCAACATACAAGAGGTGAAAGCCCGCAAAGGTCGAATCATTGCAATTGTTGAAGAAGGGGATACTATTATAAAAGACTTAGCCGAATTCGTAATTGAAATTCCGGCAACTGAAGAACCGCTCACACCATTATTATCAGCGGTGCCACTACAGTTACTAGCTTACCATATTGCCGTTATGCGCGGATGCAATGTCGATCAACCCCGCAATCTGGCAAAAAGTGTAACGGTTGAATAAAACGATTCCGTAATAGAATTTTTTCAGAAATTGAAAATCACGATAAATGTGATTGCAGGCACGATGGTGTATCCATCTTCACCACATTAATGCTGCCTTTGTCACCAAATTTATTTTTCGATTTCCAGGTAAGTACATAAACTCTATTGCATCCTGTTAAAACATCGTGTACTTCTTTTGTAAAGGTTCCTTCCAAATGATTATGACTGATTTCCAATTGTGCATATTCAAATAACTCATTGCTGATTCTGTAATCAGTAATATCCATTTTTAAATACGAACCAAATTCCACCTGACTGTTATCAATATTCCCAAGAGTCTGCTGCACATAATCAAAGCACCAGTTGCCGGCACCTGATCGGTTTTTTAAATCGGAAACAACCGCTTCAACGCGACTACCGATTCCACCTTTTAAAATAACTTTTAGCACCGGATATCCATCAGCAAGTACAAATTGCGAACACACCATCAGAAATAATACAGATAATAATTTTTTCATGGATGCTTGATTTTGAATTCGAAAAGTAATATTTCTTTTCTGATGCTGAAATTTTAAAGCAAAACATTTGAAAAGAATTCATACCAATTCAACTATTGTTTAGCAGAAAGTTATTTTTGGCCACTACAAAAATTAATGTGCGCGTACTGATTATTTGCAACGATTTTCCTCCTTTAAATTCTATTGGTGCATTACGACCTTATAGCTGGTTCAGGTGGTTTAAAAAATCAGGTATCGAACCGGTAGTCATTACAAAACAATGGACAACTCAAATTGAAAGACCCGAAGATGTTTTAAAAAGCGCCTCTTCACACAAAAAAATTACTGAACATGCTGATTACGGAACTATAATGGCTGTTCCTGTTGAACTGATTCTTCCCGACAAAATATTTTTACAATTTGGTGAAGCAAAAAAAAGAGTATGGCGCAAAGCGCTCTCCTTACTTTACAAATTATTATCGTTTTGTTTTTTTTCGTTTGATAAACATGCCGCGCTTTATTACGAGGCACGAAAATATCTTAGAAATGAAAAAGCAGATGTACTGCTGATTACCGGCGAACCGTTTATTTTATTCCGATATGGTTACCTGCTCCATAAAGAATTCGGAATACCCTGGGTAGCCGATTTCCGGGATGGATGGAAACTAAATCATGTAACCCGATTCAACCGCGATTTAACAAACCGGTTTTTACAATGGTGGGAATTCCGTTTCGAAAAAAAATATTTAAGTAACTGCGCTTTCATCACCGCACCGGATCCATATCTTGGTGATGCATTGGCAAAACTTCATAATAAAAATTTTAAAGTTGTTTATAATGGGTTTGAAAAATTGCAAGCCGAAAATATTTCAAATCAATCGACGGAATTATTAATCACACATACCGGAACATTAACCGCCGGACAACAGGTTGAGTTTTTATTGCAGGCAGTGCTTGAATTGCATATCGAAAAAAAAATAGGCATCGGCGATATGCAGTTAAATTTTGTTGGCTTAGAATATTATCCTGTTCAAAGGGAAAGAGTCAAAAATTTCAGTACTGAACTTGGTGGATACATTAATACCACACCCAGAATTTTGCGCGAGGAAGCATTAAGAATAAATTATGAATCAGATTTTTTGATTGCATTTACTGAAAAAAACTATCAGGCCATTTTTGCAAAAGTGTACGATTACCTTGCCGCAAAAAAACCAATTTTAGTTTTGCCTGATGATCATGGGTTGTTAAGTAACCTGATTACCGAAACCCGCTCGGGCATTTCGTTTAACCATATTGAAGAACTGAAAATATTTTTATTAGCGCAGATTCAAAAAAGGAAAACAGGAGAAAAAACAATTTCCATTTCACCTGACAATGAAAAATTATTGTTTTACACCCGGGAAAAACAAGCAGAACGATTGGCGCAATTTTTAAAAGAAACGATACAAAAATAAATGTGTGGCATTGCAGGATATTATTCTATTCAACCTTTCAGCGACGAAGTAGCGCTGAAAAAAATGACCGACACCATAGCACATCGCGGGCCTGATGCGGATGGATTTTTTTTCGATGAACATTGTGGCCTCGGTCATCGCCGGTTGAGCATTATTGATTTATCGAGCGCGGCCAACCAACCCATGTATTCGCACAACTCCCGATATGTAATGGTTTTCAATGGTGAGATTTTTAACTTTCAGGAAATTGCTTCACTTGTAACTACCGATTTGAAAACACATTCAGATAGTGAAGTGATTCTGGAATTGCTTTCGCAAAAAGGAGCAGAAGCGGTGAATTTGTTCAACGGCATGTTCACCATTGCACTTTACGATAAACAGGAAAAATCACTTTCTGTTTTCCGCGATCGGTTGGGTGTGAAACCTATTTATTATTCCTTCCAAAATGGAAAATTTGTTTTCGCTTCCGAATTAAAAGCTCTGTTACAATTACCGGATTTTAAAAATAACAGAAAGAAAAACCAGAAAGCAATTGCGCAATACCTTAACATCGGATACATCGCAGAGCCCGATACTATTTACGAAGACATTTATAAATTTCCTTCTGGCGCTTACGCAAAGATTGATGCAACCGGAATTAAGTTTTCATCTTACTGGAAAGCAGAAGAGAAAATAGAAGCTGCAACAGTCAATGATTTTGGGGATGCAAAAATCCAACTGAATAATCTCATGCGCAGCAGTGTGCAAATGCGCATGATCAGCGATGTGCCCTTCGGAACTTTTCTGAGCGGTGGCATTGATTCAAGCTTGGTAACGGCCATTGCACAATCTGTATCTGCTGAACCGGTAAAAACTTTTTCCATTGGATTTAAAGAATCCGGATTCAACGAAAGTGAATACGCAAAAAAAGTTTCTCGCCACTTGCACACCGAACATTATGAATTTATTGTTGGTTATAATGATGCCATTGAACTCGCAGATAAAATAATTGATCAGTACGATGAACCCTATGCCGATTCATCCGCTATTCCAACAATGCTCGTGTCGAAACTGGCAAGGCAACATGTAACCATGACTTTAAGCGGCGATGGAGGCGATGAATTATTTATGGGATATGGTGCATACAAATGGGCTGAGCGACTGCATAATCCAATGCTGCAATCTTTCCGGAAACCATTGAGCGGAATGCTTTCGTTGCTTCCTTCAAAATATAAAAGGGTTGGAGAGTTGCTGAATTATTCCGACAAACAATTTCTGCCTTCCCATATTTTTTCACAGGAGCAATACTTTTTTTCTTCCGGTGAAATTGAAAATATTATAGTGAACAAACCCAATGATGAATTCAGAATTCAGCACGATGTTTCTTCACTGAAAAGAAATCTAAGTGCGAAGGAAGCGCAGGCGCTTTTCGATTTGAATTATTATCTCAAAGATGATTTGCTGGTGAAAGTAGATCGCGCAAGCATGAAGTATTCGTTGGAAACACGCACCCCGTTTTTAGATTATCGCGTGGTGGAATTTGCATTGAACCTCAACGAAAATCTGAAACTGAAAAACGGAACCGCAAAATATTTATTAAAAGAAGTGCTATATGATTATGTGCCGCGCGAATATTTCGATCGGCCCAAGCAGGGATTTGCCATTCCGTTAAAACACTGGCTGAAAAAAGAATTGAAACATTTAGTTGATTTTTATTTATCGAAAGAAATGATTGAGCAACACGCCGTAATAAATTATCCGGAAGTAAAAAAACTGTTGCAGCGATTTAATGCCGGCGAAGAATATCTCTACAACCGCATCTGGAATTTAATCATTTTGCAGCAATGGCTTGAAAAGGAAAAACACCATTGAAGTCTTTTACATTTGCAACCATTCAATTCATTCATGTCCGATAAGCAACCACAGATTAGTATTGTCATTCCGCTTTACAACGAAGCAGCAGGATTCAATTTATTAATTGACCGGTTAAATCAACTCATAAAAAATTCGGAATATTCCATTGAAGTTATTTTAGTGAACGATGGCAGTCGCGATAAAACTCCGTTGCTCATGAACGAACTCGCACTAACCGACCATCATTACCAATGTGTTTTTCTCGCCCGAAATCACGGTCATCAGCTGGCACTCACCGCCGGATTAACTTATGTCAATTGCAGCGAAGCAGTATTTATTATTGATGGCGACTTACAAGACCCGCCTGAATTGCTCGGTCATTTTTATGAAAAATATAAAGAAGGTTACGAAGTTATTTATGGCATCCGACGCAAACGCAAGGAAGGCGCTGTAAAAAAATTCGCCTACTGGTTTTATTACCGCTTGCTCAAAAATATTTCGAGCATCGATATTCCGCTCGATAGCGGCGACTTCGCTTTATTAAGCCGCCGGGTGGTCGATCATTTAAATGCAATGCCCGAACGCAGTCGCTTCATTCGCGGCATGCGCACATGGATTGGGTTTCGCCAAACCGGTTTGGAATATGAAAGAGATGCCCGCTCTGCCGGCGAAGCAAAATATACATTCAAAATGCTTTTCAATCTGGCCTACAACGGCATATTCAACTTCAGCGAATTTCCGGTGAAGTTCATTACCCGATTAGGTATGCTCACCATGATTGGTGCGTTTATATTTTTTGTGTATGTGGTCATTAAAATGTACCTCATTGGTGGAGTGCCTCCCGGCTATGCTTCGTTGTTTCTGGCCATTTCCATTTTCAGTGGTGTGCAGTTATTAGCGCTCGGTTTAATTGGCGAATATGTTTTGCGCATTTACGATCAGGTGCGCGCCCGTCCCTTGTTTATTGTTGACAAAGTGATAAAGAACAAGGAACTGCAGCAGCGTGGATAAAAATTATTTTATTGAGTATTATAAACTGGAGCGCGAACACTGGTGGTTTAAGGCACGAATGGAAATTTTGCGAACCCATGTTCAATCGCTGAACCTTCCGCAGCCATTAAAAATATTAAATGTTGGCGTTGCATCGGGTGCCACTACATTAATGCTGCAGGAATTTGGCGAGGTCACCAGTTTAGAATACGATGCTGATTGCGTGAAGTACATACAAAATACACTCCCCGGTTTTCAAATTGATCATGGCACTATTTTAAAACTTCCGTATGAAACCGATTCGTTCGATTTGGTTTGCGCTTTCGATGTGCTTGAACATGTGGACGACGATAAGCTTTCCGTTTCCGAATTAAAAAGAGTTTGTAAATCAGGGAAAAATATAATCATCACGGTTCCGTACCTAATGCTGCTGTGGGGGCAACACGATGTAGTCAATCATCACTTGCGCCGATACACATTGCGGCAGGTAAAAAACCTGTTTAAAACCGATGGCGAAATAATTTACTCCACCTTTTTTAATTTTTGGTTGTTTCCGTTAATCGCTTTCTTCCGCATCATTTCAAATATTTTACCGAAAAATTTCATGCGCAAAAACAAGCAAGCCGGTTCCGATTTCAGTGTATACCAGCCCCGGTGGATCGAACAATTCTTTTTCAGCATCATGTGCTCCGAAAAACAGTTTATAAAAAATAAACGCTCGCTTCCTGTTGGCCTTTCAGTTTTGGTTTCGTTCCGAAAAAAATAATTTTCTAATCCACTTCAACAGAAACTTCAGCGCCGCCTTTTTTATCTTTATACAATTCCTTCTTATCCACTTTGGTCACTTTCATTTTATCTTTCAACCGGCGGCTGATAGCGCTGTACGGGGCAATAATAATTTCTTCATCACCGGTCAATCCCGATTTTATTTCAATGTATTCATCATCCTGAATGCCTGTGGTCACAACAACCTTTTTTGCTTCGCCATTTTCAAAAACAAAAACTATTTCCTTTAATTTTTCTTTCGAAGTTTTTTTCTTATTCGATTCCGCTTTATCTGCAGAGTCTTCGCGTGTGGTTACTGCTTGAATAGGCACAGTGGTAATTCCATACACATGGTTGGTCAGAATATTTACTGATGCAGTCATACCCGGCAGAAACGGAAATTTCTTCTTCTTCACATCAATCATATCAGTGAAAGAACTTTGATCCAATAAAATTTTCACGGTGAAATTCGTAACACTTTCAGTACTTACCATAGCACCCGATGAACTTGCCGAGTTGGCAACCTGGTAAACCACTCCCTTAAAAACTTTATCGGGATAAGCATCCACTTCAATTTCGCAAGTATCGCCGACTGAAACTTTCAGCACATCATTTTCGCTTACATCCACTCTGGCTTCCATTTCATACAAGTTCGCAATGCGCATAATTTCTGTTCCTGCAAATTGCGAGGTTCCAACCACACGCTCACCTTTTTCAATATTCAATGCCGAAACTATTCCACTCATGGGTGCATAGATGGAAGTTTTATACAACTGATCTTTCGCTTCTTTATAAGAAGCTTCAGCGCTGCTCACCATAAACTTAGCAGCATCCACTGCCTGCTGTGTTCCTTCCTTACTTGCTCTTGAAGATTTATAAGCCGCATCATACACATCAAATTCCGATTGACTTATTACTTTTTTATCATACAAATCTTTATTGCGGTTGTAATCCTTTTCCGATTTTTCAAACTGCACCACTATTTGTGTAAGCTGCGATTGTGCATTCAGGTAATTTGCTTTTGCATTATTCACAGCAGCAACTGATCGGTCAACCTGTGCTACATAAATATCAGGTTTTATTTTGGCGAGCAATTGACCTTGTACCACACTGTCACCTTCTTCAATCGGTAATTCAATAATTTCTCCTGACACATCAGGACTTATTTTAACTTCAGTTACAGGATATATTTTTCCGGAAGCAGAAACTTTCTCTACAATATCGCGCTTGCTTACTTTTTCTGTACTCACTTTTTCTGCATTGTCAGTCGATATCCAGCCGGCTTTTTTTCCAACAATTACAAAAAGAAGCAACGCGCCAACCGCCACTCCAAGCCATATCATTAATTTCTTAGTCATCTATTGAAGGTTTAAAGGTTTGCCCTGATAATAATCCAGCACTTTTAATTTAAAGATGTATTCAAATTTCGCTTGCAATGTTTCACTTCTGGCTTTACTCAAACTGTTTTGTGCAGTTACATAATCAAAAGAAGTAAGCAAGCCAGCATCAAATTTCTGCTTGGTGTAATCAAAACTTAATTCAAAGGAAGATTCACTTTTCAAGGCAGCGGAATACCGGTCCTTACCTGCAACCGCATCATTGAAAGCGGTCTCAATACTTTTTTTCAATTGTTGTTTTTGCAATTCAAGATTGTATTGCTCATTCAGCAAGTTGATTTTACTGCGGCTCACATTGGTATGAGTCATCCAGCCATTAAAGAGCGGAAAGTTTAAAGAGATACCGAATGCCTGTCCGAAATTATCATTGATCTGATCGCCGAGGGGAGTATTTTCAAATTGATAGTTGGGTTGTAAAGTATATACCGGAGCAAATGTCATGGAATCAAAACCAATCAATAAGGGTTCGTAAGTAATTGAACCATCCTTTATTTTTTTCACTGCATTGGAATATTGTGATGATAAACTTCCAAATAAAGAAAGGGATGGAGAGTAAGCGCCTCTTGCTGCCGACAAACCTTTTTCAGCACCACGCAATTTTAACTGAGCACTTTTAATTCCGGGTTGTAGTGAGAGTGCAGTTTCATAAATGGTTCCTGCATTCATTTCCTGAAAAGCCATTGCAACCGGAATCTTCAGTGCAGGAATTACAATATCAACCGGGTGATCCATATTCAGCAATTGTTGCAGATTCAGTTTTGCAAGTGATAATAGATTCTTTGCATTCACCGTATTCAATTCTTCCATTGCTTGTTGCGATTGAATTTGCAACAGAGAACCTTGCGCTAAAACTCCTGCATCCACTAATTGCTTCGTGCGGTCAACCTGTTCCTGCATTAATTGTTGTTGTGCTTCTGCATTAGCAAATTGTTCCTGAGCAAAAAGAATTTGCAGGTAAGCAGTGGCAACGCTCAGCGAAATATCATTTACCAATTGTTCAGTACTGTACTTTGAGGCCATGAAATCGAAGTATGCTTTTCGCATTTCATTAATTTTAGAAAAGCCACTGAACAATGTGACATTGGATGCCAATGAAAAATTTCCGGAACGGATGGTTTGATTCACAAACAGGTTACTCGTTGGGTCAATGTTTTTTCCGGTATTAATTCCGTAACTCGATGATGCATTCAGATTCGGAAGCAAACCTAATTTCGATTGCAGGTACATATCCTGACTCAACTCAGTACTCAATGCCGATTGCTTGAGTTGAATATTATTTTGTTGCGCGAAAGTGATACACTGTTCCAACGACCATTTTTCCTGTGCATTAGAAAAACTCAGGCAACAGATAAAAGTTAAAGTGAGGGAGAAGCGAATAATAAGGTGTAACAAGAACTGTTTGAATTAAGAAGCGCCAAACCTAAAGTTTTATAAGTAAATCTCACAGATGATTTTTAAATATAAACAAGGCTGTGTTTTCCGAAAGTTCAGATTCATTTTTGCGAACTAATAATTGCTGATGAACGAACCCACTCAACTATTGCCCGACGAACATTTTATGCGCGAAGCTTTAAAGGAAGCCAAGTATACTTTGGCAAAAGATGAAGTTCCGATTGGTGCGGTAATCGTAAGCAACAATAAAATAATTGCCCGCGGTCACAATCAGGTGGAGATGCTGAAAGATGTAACTGCACATGCAGAGATGATTGCAATTACTGCCGCCGCCAATCATTTCGGAAGTAAGTACTTAACCGATTGCACTTTGTATGTAACACTTGAACCATGCATGATGTGTGCAACAGCAATTGGCTGGGCGCAGATTTCGAGATTGGTGTATGGTGCTAACGATGAGAAAAAAGGATTCACTTTAATTAGTAATAAAGTTTTGCATCCGAAGTGTGAAGTAAAGAGTGGAGTAATGGCTGAAGAATCATCTATTATGGTAAAAGAGTTTTTCAAAACAAAAAGAAATAAATCATAATGAAATTTATCTAATGCTGAACCAAAACATTGCAGTATAAGTTTACATTAGCGAACTCAAATTCATAAACTAAAAACATTTTTAAATATGGCTTTCACATTACCCGGGTTACCTTATGCTGTTGAAGCGTTGGAACCACACATTGATGCAATGACAATGACCATTCATCATTCAAAACACCATGCTGCTTATGTAAACAACCTGAATGCTGCCCTTGCCGGCAAGCCCGAAGAGAATATGAGCATTGATGAAATTGTAAAGAACATTTCAAAATTTCCGATGCCTGTTCGTAACAATGGCGGCGGACACTACAACCACTCAATGTTCTGGACTTTGATGAAGGCAAACAGTGGTGGTACTCCAACCGGAGCAGTAGCTGATGCAATAAATGCTTCGTTCGGAACTTTTGATTCCTTTAAAGAAAAGTTTTCGCAGGCAGGCATCACCCGCTTTGGTTCGGGCTGGGCATGGTTAGGTGTTGATGATTCAAAAAAATTATGTGTATGCTCCACTCCGAATCAAGATAACCCATTGATGGATGTAGCAGAAACCAAGTGCACTCCCATACTCGGTATGGATGTGTGGGAACATGCTTACTATTTAAAATACCAGAACCGCCGTCCCGATTATGTTGCTGCTTTCTTTAATGTAATTAACTGGGATGAAGTGAACCGCCGGTTTGCTGAAGCGAGTAAGTAATTTTTGATTTATAGTATTGAAAAAGAGAAGTACGATTGTACTTCTTTTTTTTTAAAGAAGATTTAGGCAAAATCATTTCTCAAAAAAAATAAAAAATGAATTCACTTCCTTCCTATTCAAAATTTGTTGAACACTGGATGCTTGAACGCAACACCGTGTTTTTAAATCATGGTTCGTTTGGTGCGACACCGATTTTAATTTTAGAAAAACAAATCGAATATCGTAACAGAATGGAACAAGAGGCTGTGCGATTTATGATAATTGAGTTGGAAGATTTGTTGTGGAAGAACAAGGAGCAACTTGCAGCATTCGTTGGTGCAAAAGCAAAAGATTTAGTATTTGTTCCCAACGCAACTTATGGCGTGAACACAGTGATGAATAATCTGGAACTGAAAGAAGGAGATGAAATTCTCACACACAATCATGCGTATGGTGCGTGTTGGAATGCTGTTCAGTATTATGCAGAGAAGAGTAAAGCGAAACTGGTAGTTGCTGAAATTCCGTTCCCGATAAAATCAGAAGACGAGTTGGTGGAAGCCTTTATGAAAAGTGTAACACCCAAAACAAAATTCGCCATGATTGATCATGTGACCTCTGCAACCGGAATTATTTTTCCGGTAAAAAAAATAACTGCAGCACTGCACGAAAAAGGAATTGAAGTTTTAATTGATGGCGCACACGCTCCCGGAATGCTGGATTTGAATATAGATGATATCGGAGCAGAGTACTACACAGGCAATTGCCACAAGTGGATTTGTTCACCCAAAGGTTCGGCACTGTTACATGTGCGTGAGGACAAACAAAAAAACTTTCGCTCATTGATTGTCAGTCATACTTACGATAAGAATGTTGGCGAAAAATTATGGTCATCGCATTTCTTCTGGCCCGGCACTGCTGATTTCACAGCTTATGCGTGCATAGGAGATTCAATAGATTTCATGGAATCAGTGATGGGCGATTGGAAAAACTTGCGCAAGCACAATCATGATTTAATAGTGGAGGGAAGAAAATTATTATTGAATGCATTGGGAGAAGAAGCACCTTGTCCGGAAAATATGTTGGGCAGTTTAGCAACTGTTCCATTGCCAATTCCATTCAAAGCACCCGAATCGAATTTCAATTACATCCATCCATTCTGGCAAAAGCTGATGAGCGAATATCACATTCAAACTCCGGTGTTTGGTTGGTCGCGTACCAATCCGCGCTGGTGGCTGCGCATTGCAGGGCAGGCATATAATTCCATTGAGCAGATTAAATATTTAGCAGAGGTATTGAAAAAGGAATTTCCTCAATAAAGAAATTCTTAAAATTTTAATTCAAAATTATCACTGGCAGCTGAGCTCTTATATTTGCGTTTGCAAAAAACACCATGGATAAATTTTCATATATCAGCAACGCGCATCCCAATGTGATTGAATCAATGTACAATGAATTCAAAAATAATCCGGAATCAGTTGAGCCGGAGTGGAAAAAATTTTTTGAAGGATTTGATTTTGCTGTTTCCATAAATGATTCGAACGGCGGTTCAACAATTGAAAAAGCCGGAGCAGAAAAAAAATCAAACGCAACTTTACTCCTTCCAAAAAGGGAGGAGTTACAAGAGGGGCTTATTACAAAAGAGTTAAAAGTTTTTCAACTCATCAACGCTTATCGTGCAAAGGGTCATCTCGAAGCCAATACAAATCCGATTCGCAAACGAAAAAACCGCCACGCAAATCTGGAGTTGAAATTTTTCGGACTGAATGACAATGATTTGAATGAAAATTTTTCGGTTGGAAATATTCTCGGGCTCGGAAAAACTTCTTTAAAGAATATTATTGAACAACTGCAAAAAATTTATTGTCGCAGTATTGGTTCAGAATTTATTTACCTGAATGATGATGAGCAGTATGATTGGATGCTCAACAAAATGGAAAAAGATTTTGCACAACTTTCATTTCCCATTGAAAAGAAAAAACACATTCTGCAAAAACTGAATGATGCGGTGGTGTTCGAAAAATTTCTAAGCACGAAGTATGTCGGGCAAAAAAGATTTTCGCTCGAAGGTGGCGAAACAACTATTCCGGCGCTCGATGCAATTATCAATTACAGTGCAAATAATGGAGTGGAAGAAATCGTGATGGGCATGGCACATCGTGGCCGATTAAATATTCTCGCCAACACGCTCGGAAAAACTTATGAGCAGATTTTTAATGAGTTCGAAGGAAATGCCGTTGCAGATACTACGATGGGCGATGGTGATGTGAAGTATCACTTAGGTTATGCATCGCAGGTAAAAACTTTTGACGGAAAAGAAATGATGCTGAAACTTTCTCCAAACCCATCGCACCTCGAAGCGGTAAACTCGGTGGTGGAAGGGTACACCAGAGCGAAAGCAGATTTGTTGTACGATGGAAATTTCAAACGCATTCTTCCAATATTAATTCATGGTGATTCTGCTGTTGCAGGGCAGGGAGTGGTTTACGAAGTGTTACAGATGTCGCAGCTGGAAGGTTATTTAACAGGAGGCACTATTCATTTCGTGATCAATAACCAAATTGGATTCACAACTGATTTTGATGATGCGCGCTCTTCTGATTATTGCACTTCACTCGCAGCAATGGTGGAAGCGCCGGTGTTACATGTGAATGGCGATGATCCGGAAGCAGTGGTGTTTGCGGTTGAACTCGCAACTGAATGGAGGCAAAAATTTAAGCGCGACATTTTTGTTGATATGGTTTGTTATCGTCGCCATGGACACAACGAAGGCGATGATCCGAAATTTACTCAACCGGGTTTGTACAAACTCATTGGTGAGCATGTGAATCCGCGCGAAATTTATAGTCAGCAACTAATTAGTCGCGGAGATATTGATGCGGAGTTGGCGAAGGAAATGGATAAAGATTTCTGGAAGCAATTGCAAGACCGTTTGGATTTTGTAAAACAACATCCGCTCCCATACAATTATCAGTTGCCTGAACTGGAATGGAAAAAATTAAGAAGAGCAAACACCGCCGAAGATTTTGATTCATCACCCGAAACTGCTGTCAGCAAAGAGTTAGCCGACCGAGTGATAAAAGGATTGATGAATTATCCGGAGAATTTTAATCCGCTGAATAAAATTGAAACGATGCTGAGTCAGCGCCGCAAAAATTATTTTGATGATGGGCGCATTGATTGGGGAATGGCAGAGTTACTTGCTTACGGAACACTTTTATTGGAAGGTCACGATGTGCGTATGAGCGGACAAGATGTGAAGCGAGGAACTTTCAGTCATCGTCACGCTGTGATTTATGATGAAGACAACAACAACGAATACAATCGGCTCGACCATTTAGAAAAAGAACAGAAAGGAAAATTTCTGATTTACAATTCATTGCTTTCTGAATTTGCCGTACTAGGATTTGAATATGGTTACTCGCTTGCTTCACCAAATTCTTTAACAATCTGGGAAGCGCAGTTCGGAGATTTTGCCAATGGAGCGCAAACAATTATCGATCAGTTTATCACCGCCGGCGAAAGCAAGTGGCAACGCATGAGTGGTGTAACACTTTTATTGCCGCATGGATATGAAGGACAAGGATCCGAACACAGCAGTGCACGGATCGAACGATTTTTACAGTCGAGTGCTGAGTACAATATCACCGTAGCGAATGTGACTTCACCGGCTAATTATTTTCATTTGTTGCGAAGACAATTGTATCGCCCGTTCAGAAAACCATTAGTAGTGATGAGTCCGAAATCGTTACTTCGTCATTCAAGATGTATCAGTAATGTGAATGAAATTATTTCCGGAGGATTTCAGGAATTGATGGATGATGCAAGTGCAACAGATGCCTCGAAGATTCGGAAAGTGCTGTTCTGCAGCGGAAAAATTTATTACGATTTATTGGAAAGAAAACTCACCAACAAAAAAGAAGATGTTGCAATCGTTCGCATCGAACAATTATATCCATTACCGATAAAACAATTAGATGCGCTGACAAAAAAATATCGCGCCGCTGTTTTTGTGTGGGTGCAGGAAGAACCCGCCAACATGGGAGCGTGGAGTTTTATTCAACTCAACTATTCAAAAATAAAGTGGGGAATGATTTCAAGAAAAGCGAGCGCCTCACCTGCCACCGGTTTTCAGAAAGTGCACAATCAGGAACAGGAAGAAATTATTGGTAAGGCAATGGAATAATCATCGGTTGATTAAAAAATCAAATGAAAACAGTTCATTTTACAATCGTTGAAATTCAAATTTCGGATATCCTTTAATTGCCTGATCGTTATAAAAATCAATGAAGTGAAGTTTCCAGTAGTAGCCAGCATTATCTTGTATTAAATAATTTAATTGTGGCTGCACCTGGTACACCGGAGGAGTAAATAAAAACCGCTTCCAGTTATAACCAATAGCATCGCGATTATATGTATAAAATAAATTTTTCGCAAAATTATAATCCACTTCGCTGAATGATTTGGTAGAATCAATGGCAACTTTATATCCATCGGGATTGATTAATACACCGGTTAAGATATATGGAATCACATTTCCATTCTGATAAAACACAGTTCGATAGCGTGTAAATAAAATATCCCACTTGGGTTTCACAGGTTCAGGAAAAACAGCCTGATCAAAATTTCGGATGCTGAAATAAGTATACGCAAATGCAGGCTCCTTTGCTAATGTGATTTCACGCAAATTTGTATTATTTAAATTGCTGTACTTAAAGGTGTATTGATAAGCATCAACCGTTTCAAAAATTATTTTTTTGAACCGTTCAGTTGCAATCATTTCCGGTCCTAAATCCAGTAAGTAAACTCTGAGTGATGGTTTTGATTCTTCGGTTTTCTGAGGCATTGTTAGGTTTAACTCATCTTTAGCAGGTGTAGGTGCAGGTGGTGTGGCTATTAACCAATTACCAATTGCGGTAGAATCTTTATGCCAGCTGCTGGCATCCCATTTCCAGTTGGCACCGGTGGTATCAGTGATGCTTAAAAAATTCGAACTGTTCGTATTCGAAACTAAAATCTCATTGCTTCCATTTATCCAGATATGAAAACCATCAGCCGTAGTTTCAAAAGCTAAATCCCACATGCGATGGTCACTGACAAAAATTTCTTTTGTTGAAAGCTGATAATAAATCTGACTGATATAATCGGGGCCCATTGAAACCTGATCTACCTGAACATCACCGGGAGGTGGAAGAATAACAGGGTCATCTTCTTTGAAGCAGGAAGAAAACAAGAGCACAAAAACAAAAAGAGAAAAAAACAGAATACGCAAAATCATTCTTTCAAAAATCGGGTTTATTGTTTATAAAATTTAAAGGCAATTTTTAAGTAGGCCAATCGACCGGTGCTGTTTAGCTGAGTGCCGTTTTTATTATCATGAATTCCACCCAGCACGGTGCTGTTGATGTTCACCACATTTAATAAATTTTTTCCTCCGGCAGAAATAGTCATTCGCTGCTTAAAAATATTTTTTGACAGACCGGCATCCAGCATGGTATAAGAATCAATTTTGTTTTGATAGATACGAGCACTATCATCTAATGCATAGCCGAATGTGGTTCCGGTTACTTTTAGTTGAATGTTGCATTTTAAATTCAATGATTTCCATTCATAACTTAAACCCGAATTCCATTCAGGAGAATAAGAAAATTGGGGCACCTCACTATTTTTTGATGAAAGGGAATTATGCAATCCGGTTAACGAAAATCCGCTGCTAAAGTCGAAATTATTAAATTGATAACCGGCTTCAATATTTCCAACAACCGTTTTAAAATCATCAATATTTATGTATGAATAAATTTGTTGGGTGGAATTAATAAGTGCCAGTGTTATGATATTGTGAACCAGATTATAAGAGAAGGAACTCTTGAGTTGAATAGTTGATTGCGAAATTTTTCTGGAATAGTTTGTTGAGAATAAAATGTGATGCGAATCTTCGGCAATCAAATCCGGATTGCCTTGAATATTGTGATTGACATCAACAAAATATAAATCCATTTCTTTCAATGAAGGCGCACGAAATCCTCTCGAATAACTCATTCGAGCCGACCATTTACTGTTGGCTTTAAAAACTAAATTGAATGAAGGAATAACCGGTGCCTGATAGCGCGTGTTGTACGCATATCTGATTGCTGGTCGCAAAATAATTTTTTTAAATTCCCATTGCAGGTTTCCAAACAATGCATAGTCTTCAATGGATTGTTCAAGATTTAATAATTTTTGTCCGGCACCTTTTTCAATACTTATATCATATCCGGCCATATAACTGAAACTATTAGAAGCAAGAATTTTGCTGATATTTCCACGGAACGAAAACGAATTAAACATAGAAGTATCCTGCATGCTCGATAACGGAATTAAATCTTTTGAAAGCGATACCAGATCTTTTCGATAGGTGTTTCGGATGCGGGTATAATTTGAATAAGCATTTGTAAAATCTAATTTCAAATTTCGATTCAGCCGAACAGTTTTCAGCAAAGTAATATTCCATCTGTCGGTTAAGTAATATTCATCAAAAGCATAAGCTTCGTAAGGAGTAGTTACCGGCTCTCCTTTGTTTTGTGCTGTTTGATGGAAGTAATCAGTTTTCAATTGAAAATCAGTAAACCGTGTTTTCAAACCATAAGCCACTGAAAAAAAATGTTGTTCGTAAGGCATCCATTGCTGCCATCGCTCAGTTTCAGTGCTGTTATATCCATCAAAAAAATTTCTGCCCCCGTTAACTGTAAAATGATCGGCGCCAATTTTTATAAAAATATTTCCATCTAAATTATATCGACCATTGGTTTCATGCAGCGCATTGATACTTGCTTCCGTTTTATACTTCGAATTTTGTTTGGTAATGATATTTATCAAACCCCCAATTGCATCGGTGCCATACATGGAACTCATGGGGCCCTGAACAATTTCTATGCGATCTACATTGCTTAATAAAATTTGAGAAAGATCAATGTTGCCGTTTTCGCGGCCAATAACCGGAACACCATCAATCAGAATTTTAATATTCTGACCGCTTAGCCCGTTCATGTTTATGGCAGTACCCAGAATATTATCGGGCGACAACCGGATATTCAATTCCGTATTTAATATTTCAGCCAGATTGATTGCTTGATTGGCTTCAATTTCAGCTGCATTTAGCACCCGTGTATTAAATACCGATTTGTCGCTGGCCGTAATTTGGTTTTCACCTGTTACAACAATTTCGTTGAGTATATTTTCTGCCGGCTTTAATTGTAAAACAGTATCCTGTCCGGTTAAAATAAATTCCTGGTCTTGATAACCGATTAAGTGAATAGTTAAATGGCAGGGAGTATTAATTGAAAAATTAACTTTCCCATCTGTATCAGAAAAATTCACTAATTGTTTTTTGTCGGCATTTTTTGTAATGACAAGCACACCCGGCAAGGGCGCTTGTTTTTCGAAATCAATAATTTTTAGTGTAATGTTTGATTGTGCAAGTGACGATGCAAAACTGATAATACATAAACACAAAGTACCAATAATTTTATTGAAAATCATTCATTGAAAATTTTTTTTCAAAAATTTAACGGGCAATGACCAACTTAATATTTAACGAATTATTAGTGCCGGCTTGTTTAATGAAATAAATTCCATTATCTAAATTTTGTGTTTGCAACGGGAAAGCATTTAACCCTGATTTAACAGATACAAGTTGTTTATTTATTAATGCACCTGAAGCATTGTAAATACAAAAAGTTGCATTTTCATTTAGCTTCGAATCAACTATCAGCGTTGAGTTTCCTGACGAAGGGTTAGGATAAACATAAAAATTTGTTGCATCATTTCCGACAGTTGAAACAGCCGATGGAATCAGTAATTCTCTTTTAAAATATATTTTTCCTGTGCTAAAACTCGGAGCAGGTGCAGTAAACTGTAATTTCCAAACCGCGCCAATTGTTGTTTTTACAAAGTAAACAATGGAATCAATTAACTGGCCGCTGCATTTCCAATCATAGCCAATTATTGAAATATTGGAATCTAACTGACTTTGATAGTTTGTAAAATCAACAGCTGAATAATCAACCACATTGGCCTGAGCTGAAACAACTTTTTTATTTGTTAATGCTCCTGTAACCGGAAAAAAACCGGTTGATGGTATGCATCCTGCCACTGTTACATTAGCAGTGTATCGGGTAAAGGTGATATCCCAATCAGCAGAAAGTGGTTCGCGATTCAATTCGCTTTGTGATGTTAAAGAGTAGTAGGAAAAATTTTTACCGATATAATTATTGTATAAAATGGTGTCAGTAACATCGTTATTATTATCAATGTCGGCATATCTTATTATCCAACTTCCGGAAATGTCTTTTTTAATAAGCCATAATTTTTTGAAAATATAATTCGGCGCCGTTCCCATTCGCACTAAAAAAAGTGAATCACCAACAACTTCATTAGTAGTAGTGCTATAATCGCCCCATCCATAATTCGGATGGTTAGTCATATTATTATTTAATGCACCACGATCCCAGGTTACATCGGAGTTATTGAGCATTTGCCATGATGAATAATTTGTAGTATCCACCGCGGTAAATCCATTGATATCTGTACTTGGAATCATAAAAACTGCTACACCCTGAGCGGAATTTGTAAATGCGGCGGCACCCATAAAGTAAGTGGTAAATGCCAACTCCCAATTTGTATTCGGCGCTTGTGCTACTTCTCCGTCTTGCAATGAATAAAATACCTGGTTGGCATATCCGGCACCCATGCTTACCGAATCATAAACAGTAGTTTGAGCAAAAACACTTGTGGTCATCAGTATCAGGGCGCAGGTAAAAATCTTTTTCATGGTGTATTTATTTAATTGGTATGAGGTGGCAAATTTATCCGCTCATGCCTGTTATTAATGATGACTTTTCGCATATAATCAGATTTTGACAATGCGATGACAAATACGCTTTTTGATAAGTTACCTCGGCTTGTATTTTCTTTGATGAGATAAAATAAAAACGCCGCTAAAGCAGCGGCGTTTTCTATTTTAAAATTGAAATAAGTATTTTATTCTTTCACCAGTTTCAATACTTGTTTGTTTCCGTTTAAATTAATTTCAATTAAATAAACTCCTTGTGCAAGAAGTGAGGAGTTTACCGGTAAAATAGCTGCGCCATTCAGATTGCCATAATTTTTTACTTGTAATAAACTGCCTGTTATATTGTAAACTGAAAGTGTAACGGCTGTATTCGATTTCAAATTAAGATTAATAAAAGTTTGATCAGTAGCAGGATTAGGATACATGGAAATTCCATTTGAAGAATTGATCATTGAAATTTCAGTTCCTATGCCACCTAAATCTGTTCCTGGAATAAATCCATTTGCTACTGCCTCATCAATAGATGTATGCGAAGCATTATCAATAATGTTGGTATTTTCAATCACCATTCCGATAATATGAATTTGGTTTTCGTTCCAACCGGAAGGCAGGTAAAAAGTGAAATTATTTGTTACAATATCACCTGCATTAATTGCTCCGCTGTAAGCAGCTGCTCCATCCCAGCTTGGGAAAATAAACCGGCCAACATGGTTGTAATTCATTTGTGATGCAGGTACCGTGCTTGGCAATAATTCAAATCCACCCATAACACCACTTCCTCCTCCTGCATATGCATTTGATTGTGACCAACCGCTTCCGGTTCCGTGCACGCTATCTTCACTTAATACACAGGCTAATTTAAAATTAGCTCCTGCCACTGCCGATTGCCAGTCAGCTTTAATCGAAACTTTTAACTGACGGGTTGCCGCATTATAAGTAGCGCCGTTGGTTAAAAAAACTTTCGGAGCAATGACAATTCTCGATAAAAAACTTTGCTCTAATTCAGAGGGATCAATTTCAGGTAACCGATCTACTAAAGCGCTTGGATATCCGCCAATAAAATCACCAATAGAAGCATCGTAAGCCGAATCTTCCATAGGATCATTATTATGAACGGCAACACCTGCAAAAAAACCTGCGTATTTTTCGGCCATCATATCCATAAATACAGCACCTCTCGGACACCACTGACACCAGGTGCCTGTAGCTTCTTCTCCAACTACCAATTTACCCGGAGCAGGCACAACTGCAGTAACTGTAACTAATGCAGTATCATCATTAATATCATCATCATTTAAATTTCCGTTTACATTACTTACAATAAGATTTGCATCAATAATGCCACCGGTTAATGTAATAGATTGAGTTAATGAAACAGTGTTTACCGATCCCGAAGCATAATTCACTCCGGTAAAACTTTGTGTATTAGCGCTGCCATTATAGTTGGTGGTTAAATCAAATGCATTTATTGCAGTTGTACCCAGATTTCTGATAGTTACAGTCGGAAATCTTGATTGAGAAGCAAGGCCATCCTGAATATTTAAATTCATAACTGCCGCATTCAGGTTGGGTAGGGTATAAGGGGTATAGTTGAAACTCACATCGTCAATATAAAATGCAGAGTTTTGAATAGGATAAAAATTAATAGAAGCCACATTGAAAACAGGGTTTTGGAATGCTCCTGCCGCGGCTCCGTCAATGAAAATATTCCAGGATGAATTATTCAGGTTGGCCATCATTTTAAATAAAAACCACTGACCTTGAGGATAAGTTGTTTGCATCATTAATGCGCCACTATTCTGAAATTTTAAATCGCCGTTTGCTTCAAAGAAAATATCCATTGACCATATTTGGCCAACTGTGGTACTTGCCTGATAATTAAAATAAGCAAGCTTACCGGTTTGCACATTCATCCAACATTCAAATTCAAAGGATCCATTGCTGAATACTGAACCAAATGGCAACACTATATCATCAGGTCCTCCGGCTGCAACAGTCGATGATAAAAACAACGAATTGGAACCGCTGTGTGCAAGCGTATTGGTTACAGGTGCATCATCGGCACCACCACCACCTGCACCCGACCAGGTTGCCCAGGTAGTGGATGATTGAGCGAGCAAACTGCCGGCTGTATAACTTTCAAAATCATCGGTAAATGATTGTGCGTTTGTACTGAAAGCGATAGAAAATATCGCAAAGAAAAGTGTGAGGGTTTTTTTCATTTTTATTGTAATTAGTGGGAGGTGAATGTATGTGAAAAGTGATAAGTAAAAAACAATTTTTTTAAGTATAGTTGATTCAAGAGTTTTTTTAATTATTTCCTAAATCAGAAATGTGTTTTTCATGATTTATAATTTGCCAATGACTTTTTTACATTTACGCACGATGAAAAATTTTATAATAATTACTTTCCTTCTGCTGCTGAATAATAAAATTCATGCACAAACAATTGCTCCTTCATCAAAGCAAGACACGCTAATAATACTCATGAACGGCATTGCACATCTTGGCAATGGGCAAGTAATTCAAAACTCTGCCATAGGATTTGAACACGGAAAAATAACTTTTGTAGCCGATGCGACCTTAGTACGAATTGACGGTTCAAATGCTAAAATCATTAACATAGCCGGCAAGCATGTATATCCCGGATTTATTGCATGCAATACTGTTTTAGGGTTAAATGAAATTGAAGCCGCAAGAGCCACACGCGATGCAAATGAAGTGGGCGATTTTAATCCGAATATAAGAAGCCTGATTGCTTACAACACAGATTCAAAAGTGATTGCAACTGTTAGAAGTAATGGAATTTTACTTGCGCAGGTGGTTCCGCAGGGTGGAATTATTTCAGGCACTTCATCTATTGTACAGTTGGATGCCTGGAACTGGGAAGATGCTGCATATAAAAGCGATGGAGGTATTCACTTAAATTTTCCATCCATTTATTCTTACCAATATAATAACGATGGAGGATTTATGGCGCTGAATGAAAATTATTCTGAACAAGTAAAAAGCATCCGGAGTTTTTTTGACGAAGCATTGGCCTACTCTCAAATTGTAAATCCTGAAAATATTAATTTGAAATTTGAAGCGATGCGCGGTTTGTTCGGCGGCAAGAAAATACTTTTTATATATGCCGAAAGAGCGAAAGAAATAACTGCAGCAGTGCTTTTTGCAAAATCATATAGTCTGCAATGCGTGATTGTTGGGGGTATGGAATCATGGAAATGCGCTGATATACTGGTTGCCAATCAGGTGTCGGTAATACTGGGAAATATTCATTCATTGCCTCGTAGCGCCGATGATGATTATGATTTGCCTTATAAAATTCCGGCTTTACTAAAAAAAGCAGGAGTTGACTTTTGTTTAAGTATGGATGGATTCTGGCAAGTGCGCAATCTTCCATTTTTGGGTGGAGAGGCGGTTGCTTACAGTGATTTAAAACCGGAAGAAGTGATTCAGTATTTTACATTAAATGCCGCCCGCATTCTTGGCATTGAAAAACAAACCGGCTCACTTGAAAATGGAAAAGATGCCAATATTATTGTGAGTGATGGTGATATACTTGATATGAAAACAAACAATATTGTTTTTGCTTTCATACAAGGCCGCGAAATAAATTTGAATGACAAGCAGAAAGATTTATATGAAATTTATAAATCCAAGTATGGAATTAAATAATCAGTATTGAAAAAATTTCAATCCATTAATTTTTAATTCGGAATTTATAATCAACCCTTTCAGACGCGTAAAAATTTATACTAATACTCATTATAAAATAGGCCATTGCCATCTCCTTTTCGGAGAGGGGTTTGGGTGAGGATGAAAATAAACAGACTAATTTATAATGAGTATTGGTATTATTCAGACACCATTGCGGTAACAGAAAAACTAATATCGGCAGTTAAAGTCATTGCCGGAATTGCGGTATTGCTGTATCCCTTCAATATAAAATTGAATTCGTTTTGTTTAATGTATTCAGTTAAATCAGCAAACTGATTATCCTGTGAAATGGTTGTTAATCCGGTTTGTGGAATGGGTGCTTTATATGCCGCCTTAGTTTCGCCCAAACCTGCCGCATTAATATATGAAATCAGGTATTCAATGCCATCGAAAGTTTGTCCAGCCGGAGTAGTAATGGTAAGACTCACTGATTTTAAATCAATCTTTTTTATGTTTTGAAGAGTTGCGCCGTTCTCATTCAACTTTGCTTCGATTCCTGTTGTAATTACCTGCGATGCAAATACGGTATCAGGAGAGCTGCCGGGTTGTGCAGGACTATTTAAAACAATGCCTGTAAGTGTCAGGTCAAATTTCTTTTCTATATCACCTTTCTTACAGGAATTAAAAATTGTACTTGCTGCTAAAGTCAGTAGCAGTGCAATTGAATAAATTTTTTTCATGGTTGTTGTTTTATGAATCCGAAAGTAAGTATAAAGAATTAAGGATGAAAATATTTCCGTTTAGCTGAAAGAAAACGCAGATGAAATAAAAAAAGGCAGCACCGAATCCGATGCTGCCTTTGAAATTTTTAATTGAAAAATATTTTATGCTTCAGCTAAAGCATTCGCTCCACTCACAATTTCATTCAACTCAGTAGTGATAGCTGCTTGTCGTGCGCGGTTATAAGTGATGCGCAAATCTTTTAACATTTCGTTTGCGTTTTCTGATGCTTTATCCATTGCAGTCATTCTCGCTCCGTGCTCTGATGCATTGCTGTCGAGCAATACTTTAAAGAATTGTGTATTTAATATTTTAGGAATCAGGTAAGTAACAATTTCTTCCTTGCCCGGTTCATATATGAAATCTTTGTTGGTCTTTTTTTCAGCTGTCGGTTCCACCTTTGCTACCGGAAGAAATGCTTCTTCAGTAAAAATTTGTGTCGCAGCATTTTTAAACTGACTGTAAAAAATTTCAATCTTGTCGTAAGTCTTATCGGAATATTTATCCATTAAAAACTTACTTGCTTTTGAAGCAGCTTCAAAATTCAAAGTGGTGAACAATTGTGAGAAATCAGAAATCACAGGGTAATTCAACCGTTTGAAATATTCGTTTGCTTTTTTTCCGATTGGTAGAATAGTGAGTTTACCGGCTTCTTTCTGCGCTGAATATTTTTCAGCAATTGCTTTTCGTGCAGTCTTAATAATATTTGAATTGAAACCACCACACAATCCTCTATCGGAAGTAACTACTACCAGCAATACATTTTTTATATCGCGGTCTTTTGCAAAATCAATACTTAAATCTCCTGACGAACCCGAAACGATATTTGAAAGCATATCATTCAGTTTGTTTGAGTAAGGTCTCATCTGAACAATACGGTCTTGTGCACGACGCAACTTAGCAGCACTCACCATTTTCATGGCTTTGGTAATCTGTTGTGTGTTTGTAACAGACTTAATTCTGTTTCGAACTTCTTTTAAGTTGGCTCCCATTTTTTACTTGTAAAATCTTACTTCAACTTCTTTGGCAATTGTCTTTAAAACATTGGTTTCAGCATCACCAATTATTCCTTTGCGAAGATTTTCTAAAACATTTTTATGCTTTGCTTCCAACACATTCAAATAATCTGCTTCAAATTCTTTCACTCGTGCAATCGGAATTTTTTGCAACAAACCATTTGTTCCCAAGTAAATAATGGCCACTTGTTTTTCAACTGAAAGTGGAGAGAATTGTTTTTGCTTCAGTACTTCCACATTGCGCGCTCCTTTATCCAACACATTTTTTGTAGCAGCATCCAAATCAGAACCGAACTTTGAGAAAGCTTCCAACTCACGATACTGAGCCTGGTCAAGTTTCAAAGTACCGGCAACTTTTTTCATAGATTTAATCTGCGCATTTCCACCCACACGCGAAACAGAAATTCCCACATTAATAGCAGGGCGAATACCTGCGTTGAACAGATTTGATTCCAAGAATATTTGTCCGTCAGTAATAGAAATTACATTGGTAGGAATATACGCACTCACATCACCGGCTTGTGTTTCAATAATCGGAAGAGCTGTTAACGAACCGCCACCTTTTACCAAGTGACGAATACTTTCAGGTAAGTCATTCATCTGTTTAGCAATGCTGTCATTACTATTCACTTTCGCAGCACGCTCCAATAAACGGGAGTGTAAGTAGAACACATCACCCGGATATGCCTCACGACCCGGAGGACGACGAAGCAACAATGAAACCTCGCGATACGAAACCGCTTGCTTCGATAAATCATCATAGATTATTAATGCAGGGCGACCAGTGTCACGGAAAAATTCTCCGATAGAACATCCGGCAAACGGTGCATAGAATTGTAACGGTGCAGGATCGGAAGCAGAAGCTGTAACAATAGTGGTGTAAGCCATTGCTCCGTTTTCTTCCAGTGTTTTTGCAACAGTGGCAACAGTCGAATTCTTTTGCCCCGATGCAACATAAATGCAATATACCGGCTGACCTTTATCGTAAAATTCTTTTTGATTGATGATAGTATCAAGAGCAATTGCAGTCTTTCCGGTTTGACGGTCACCAATAATCAACTCACGCTGACCGCGACCAATCGGAATCATAGCATCAATGGCTTTGATACCGGTTTGCAAAGGTTCTTTTACCGGCTCGCGATAAATAACACCCGGAGCTTTACGCTCCAATGGCATTTCATATAACTCGCCCTTGATTGGTCCTTTACCATCAATCGGATGACCGAGTGTATTAACCACGCGACCAACCATTCCTTCGCCCACCATAATGGAAGCAATTTTTCCGGTACGGCGCACAGTATCACCTTCTTTAATTGCATCGCTTGACCCCATTAACACCGCACCCACATTATCTTCCTCCAGGTTTAGCACGATAGCTTTAATGCCATCTTCAAATTCAATCAACTCACCTGCACGAGCTTTTGTTAAGCCATAGATGCGCGCAATACCATCGCCCACCTGCAAAACGGTTCCCACTTCTTCCAGTTCAGCAGCAGATTTAAAATTCGAAAGCTGCTGGCGGAGTATCGCGGAAATTTCATCAGGTCTTACTTCTGCCATTTTTTTAAAAGTTTATTTGTTATTAGTTGAAATGTTATTAGTCGTTACGGGTTTCGGGCTTCAAGTTTCGGGTTGTCTGTCTTCTGTAAACTGCCTACTGCCTATTAGTATTTTTTTGTGTAGCTATTATCTAAGAAATTATCGTCAATTACTTCAAGCGCACGGGCAATGGTGGTATCAAACATTTTATCGCCATACTGCAACATAAATCCGCCAATTAATTTTTCGTCAACCTTGGTTTTAAATTCAACATTCGTTACTGATGAATCTGTTTTCAGTAATTCAAGAATGTTGGTTAAAACATAATTGTCAACCGGAACCGGAGTAGTAACTGTTACTACTGTAATTCCTTTCTTGCTATTGTATTGAATAATAAATTCGGTTGCAAATTCAGGTAAAAATTCTTCGCGCCGCTTGCTGATTACTAATTTGAAAAATTCTTTGGTGATATTATTGAATCGTGAACCAAAAATCTGGTCAACAATTTTTTGTTTTTTATCTGTATGAATCACCGGATTTCTTAAAAGCAATAATAACTCGCGAACATTTTTCAGCACTTCGTTAAAATAACTCACATCATTAAAAACCTCTGTCAGGTGATTTTTCTCAATAGCTAAATCAAGAAGAGATTTTGCATAACGCGCCGATAAACGATACGATGACATTTGCTTAGTTCAGTTTTGATTGTTCAATCAATGTATTGATGTACTTCACCTGTTCATCCTTATTGTTCAGTTCGCGACGAAGAATTTTTTCAGAAACTTCCAGCACTAAATTTCCCGCAGCATTTTTTACATCAATGATTGCTGCCATTTTCTGATTTTCAATTTCACGCTTTGCTTCTTCAATCATTTTGGCTCCTTCTGATTTTGCTTTGTCGCGGGCTTCACCAATAATGGCATCCTTCATATCTTTTGCTTCTTTCAAAATCAAACTGCGCTCTTGTCGTGCTTCGTTCAACAATGCTTCGTGCTGACTTTTCATTGCAGCCATTTCCAACTTTGTTTTTTCAGCCGTGTTTAATGTATCAGCAATTGTTTTTTCACGGTCGTTCAATCCTTTCAGAATCGGTTTCCATGCAAATTTTGTCAATATAAAAATCAACGACAACAAAATAATTGTTGTCCAGATGATGAGGCCGAGTTCGGGTTTTAAGAGTTCCATTTTCTGTTCAAAAATTTATAATCAAAAATCAATTTCGTTCAGTAAAAAAAACTGCTTCCTCCACCAACCGTGTTGGAAGCAGTTTAATTTTTTGTTTAAAGAAACAGAATCAATACGCAAACAACCACAGCAAACAAAGCAACTCCTTCCACCAAAGCGGCAGTAAGAATCATGTTTGCGCGAATGTCGCCCATTGCTTCAGGTTGGCGGGCAATGGATTCAAGCGCGCTTGAACCAATTAATCCAACACCAATACCTGCACCGATAGCAGCGAGTCCTGCACCGATACCTGCTCCCATCTGTGCAAAGCCATCAATGGCTAAAAACAGAATGCTTAACAAGTGAACCATAATTGAAATTGATTTATGAAAGTGAAAAAAATTATTAATGATGTTCTTCTGAATGGGTGTGTTCAACAATTGCTTCTGAAATGAAAACTGCTGACAACATGGTAAAAATGTATGCTTGTAATGCGCACACTAACATTTCCAACAAGTAAATGAAAGTGCTGAACGCCACTGAGAAAATGGAAATTCCACCCCCTGCAATCGGACTCATCTGACCAAAAATGAAAATCATAGACAAAAAGCTGAGCACGATTAAGTGCCCGGCAGTCATGTTTGCAAACAATCGAATGAGCAATGCAAATGGCTTGGTTATTATTCCAAGAATTTCAACAGGAACTAAAATTATTTTAACTCCCAATGGAATTCCGGGAGGATTGAGAATGTGCATCCAGTAATGTTTGCGCGAACCGGTGAGAATTAAAATGAAAGTAAAAAGTGCGAGCGTAGTTGTTACTGCAATGTTGCCGGTAACATTGGCGCCGCCGGGCAATAAACCAAGCATGTTATTTATCCAGATAAAAAAGAAAACTGTTAACAGGTATGGTAAGTATTTATCGGTCTTTTTTCCAAGGAAAGGTTTGGCGGCTTCATCACGAACAAATGAAACCAGCACTTCCATTAAATTTTGCAAACCTGTTGGCGCCTGATTGGGTCTTGTTGTATATCCTTTAGCTGCAGTTCTGAATAACCAGATTAAAAGAATGCTGCTGAGCATCATGGCAAATACATTCTTGGTAATACTTAAGTCATAAAAACCTTCGCCATCGGTTCTTCCAATTTTGTGTTCAGCATTTAAACTGTATCCATCAACGGCTCCATGATGCAATGCATTGAATAGGAAAAAACTAAAACCATTCTTGCTGTTATAAAAAATGCATGGTAAAGGAAGAGCTGCATGTTTGTATCCATCACTGCTCGGATAGCTGAAAAAATGCCATTCATGCGAGTCGCTGATGTGGTCGAGAATAACTTTTTTAGCATTGAATTTTCCGTCGTCTGTTGCCGGTGCGTGATGCGCAATTGGTTCCTGATGCTGAGCAGCAGGATGTTCATGTTGATGATCTTCTTCGCCATGTGCAACTGAAATCAACGGAACTGCAAAAACTGCGATAAAAAATATTGTTATGAAAAGTTTGAATTTCAACACTTTATGAGCGATAGCCCTTTTTTTGGTGGCGCAAAGATATTCGCACAAGTAAAAAAAGAAAGTGATGAAGAAAATAAATTTACTGAGGTGATTTTAGTTGCTTTTCTAGCTGTTTGTGAAGTTGAATGATATAGAAATAAAAAGGCAGATTAATGAAAAACTCAACCTATTTCACTTCTTCATAATCAACATATTCTCCGGCTTTATCCGAGGGCTTACTTTTTACAATTTCCTTTTCTTTATGCACGATAATAATCCGTTCCGTTTTCTTTGCTGATTTAAATGCTTTGAATGAAAACAGATTGGGGAATATAAATCGCAAGGCCAATATAATAAGCAGTAAATCAACAATCCGGGATTCGAGAATGCGGGCAATCATGCAACAAAAGTATGTTATCAGAAATTATTTTTCAGACATTAAAAACACAAAAAGAATTTCATAAAGGCATGCCACCATTTTTTTTCGATGTCATTGTGAGGAGAGTGTAATCACTCGACGCGGCAATCTCACATTTAATATCCCTTAGACTTTTCCGTTTTTGTTAGTGTTCCATATTTTCATATCTCAACAAATATAAACAACCCATGCCCGTGAGCGCAGAATGTCCCGATGTAATCGTCGGGAGTGTTTTCACCTACACGAGTTTTTCTGAGAGAGAATATTTCATCTCTCAATTGTACTGCTCCTCCCTTGGGGAGGCCGGGTGGGCTACTGCTTAATCAATTTTAAAACTCTCATCTCCTTACCGTTGAAGCATTTTACAAAGTACATGCCGCTTGGGTAGTTGCTTATATCTATTGTTTGTTTTTCGTTAGTAGTTATTTGTAATGTTTGAATGGTTTGCCCTAAGTTGTTTTCTATTGATATGGCTCCCTTTCCGGTGGTGGTAGTTTGGTATTCTATTGTTGTAGTTGATGTTACCGGGTTGGGGTATAAAACTAACTGCGAGTTATTGTTTTTACTTATACTTTTTACTGATGAGGTTAAATCTGCGTTCGAGTTTTTCAATATAATACCATGGTATCCACCTGCATAGCAAACTTTTGACGAAGGGCAATCAATTGCAAAAATTTTTGAAGCTTTATTTCCGGGGATATAATTATCAATCCATGTATTACCGCCATCAGTGGTTTGAATAATTCCACCATCATCATTCATTGTCATCCATTTTGATCCACCAACCACATATGCAATATTTTCATTAACAAATTCTGCATCATAAAAACTATATATCGTATCTATTCCAAATGGATTTGATGTATAGTATGAATTCCATGTTTCTCCTAAATTTATACTGAATTGCAAAGATGCACCTTGATTAACCGTACCAAAATTAAAGCTATCTTGAATAAAACCATCAGGATCGCCAAACCCACCTAAGAATAACTTTGATTGAGAAGGGGGATAAAAAATAATTCCTTTGTGAATAATATAAGGCAAGTCATACCTGATTTCCCATGTATCACCTCCATTTTCTGTCTGAAAAGCATTATTTTCACTTATAATAAATCCCGTATCCTCATTTAGAAAATTGAATCGTATTAAAGATTGCAATGGTGAACTGAGTCCTGAATCCGGTAAGGTAATAGAAGAAAATGATTGCCAATGGTCATTCGAATAAAGCAAAACTTCAGTACATGCAAATGGTGGATCACAAAACGAAGTTCCAGCACCTATATACGATTCACCATTTTTTTTAAAATATATAGAATGCAAGTCTCTCCATGGCGAAAGAATATTTATTAAATTCCAATTATTTCCCATATTAAATGTTGCGAATACTTTGCCATTCGTGCCGACGACAAAACCTGTATCATTCGATATAAATGCCATTTGTTTTAATCCACTTTGAAAATCAGTTTTACTCCACGACAATCCGCCATTCATAGTCCGGAATAAAGAGCCATCACCAACACCTCCTGACCAACAAGCAGCAAAACCAGTATCATTATTAATAAAATGGATGTCATTTACATTGTTTTCCCATTGTATTGTATCTAAATATATAATATCCCAAGATTGTCCATATGAAGAAGCGAAAAATAAAAATAACCATAAAGTAAAACAGTATTTAGTCATTTTGTTTTACGATTTTAAAGGTTAATAATTCTTGGCCATCAAAACTCCGAATAAAATAGATTCCGGATGGAAAAATTGATAAATCCAATATGTATTTTTCATGGTTTTTAATTTCCACTCGCCCGTGTCTCCCGCCGCCAGTGGCTTGAGCACTGAGGGACACGGGTGCTTTTGCACCAAGTGGTTCATTTGTGTTTGCATCTCTCATTTTATTGCTTAATCAATTTTAACACATTCAACTCCTTACCATCAAAGCACTTTATAAAGTAAATGCCGTTTGGGTAGTTACTCATATTTATGGTTTGTTTTTGATTGTTGTTTAATTGGAATGTTTGAATTATTTGCCCTAAATAATTTTCTATTGTAAGATTTGCTTTGCCTGTGTTTGTTGCATTGTATTCTATTGTTGCGTTTGATGTTACCGGGTTTGGGTATAAAACCAATTGTGAGTTGTGGTTTACGCTTATGCTTTTTATTGATGTACCGAAATCTGCTTGAGTATTTTTCAACAAGATAACTTTATTAGTTGGAGATAAATTTCCGCCACCGGTGTAGCAAACCTGTGGTGTAGGACAATCCATTCCTAAAAAAGCAATGCCATCGTTTCCCCCAACATAATCATCCAGCCAGGTATCGCCGCCATCAATAGAATAAGTAATACCGCCATCCGGTACTAGGGTCCAAGGTTTTGCCCCACCTACAGCATACACAATATCTTCTGTAATAAATTCCATATCGTATACAGCACGAATAGAATCAACACCATGAAATAAGATTGGCGGGCTAATTTCTTGCCAATTTATACCGTTATTAATACTTTTATAAAATGCTGCTCCATAATTAGTCTGTTGAACATTACCCTCGGTACAAACCCAAATTGAAGAATCAAATTTATTTAATGATATATTTGTTACACCAGCAGTATAGGGAATAAACAGAGTATCTTGAAACCATGTTAAGCCGCCATCGATTGTTTTAAGAAGCCCAGAACCTCTCCCAACAAAACCACGCAATTCATCACTGAATTTTATATAATTAACTGGACCAAGCGGGTTAAAGATTAAATTGGTATCGAAAGGAACACCATTATATGTAAGCCACCCATCATTTGAATGTATGAGTGCGGCATCACAGGTGCAAAAATCTTCACTTGAACCAATGAATGATTCATGATTATTCTTAAATGTGATGCAAAGCAAAGACCACCATGGGCTTAATGTATTCAGTAATTGCCAGCTATCTCCGGCATTAATAGTTCTATAAACTCTACCTAATATACCAACAGCATAACCAGTATCTTCACTGATAAACTCCATATCATTTATTTTTGTCGGTACAATTGTTTTTGTCCAATTTATTCCACCATCAAATGTTTTAAAAAAAGCACTCGGATGGCCGTCATCAATAGTACAAACAATGATTCCTGTATCATTATTAAAAAAATGTATATCCTTCATCGCCCAAAAAACAGAATCATTTACGGTAAGCATATCCCAATGGGCCCATTGTGCCTGAATTGGTTTCATAAATAAAACGAAACTCAGAATTAATATTATCCTCATTCCGCGCTTGTCGGTCTTCCAAACTTTTAACATTTAACAAATATAAACAACCCAAGCCCGTGCGAGGTGTTTTCACCTGCACGAGTTTTTGTGTTGACGAATATGTCACCTATTCTGCTCCATTTCCAATGGAGTTGAATATAATAATCCGGTTTGCAACCAGCATCATCATCAAAATTTTACTGTCCCTAAAGTCCTTCCTTAAAAATCATAATCAAACAAGCCGTAGGTTCACGAAGACCATTGAAAGCAAAAGGGTATTATGAGCAAATCATAATAATCTGCGTAATCAGCGGTCAATCCATCATCGCAATGCAGCTTTCTTCCAATAATCTTCATTTTTCAGCAATCGAACCCATTCCATAGAAAAGTGTCCCCCGTCCAAACGCAACCGAACTCAAACTTTCCGCCATCAAACAACAACTATAAGCCATCAACATCAATCAATAGAGCAATATCAATAATCTTGCTGTCATGCAACTCGGGCTTTAAGCAATCGACCTGGTCAGGCTGTCATCGTCCTTCAACTTTAGGTCATCGAATTTCAACTTTATCACAACGAACGCAAACTTTAAGCGAGTGATTTTAAAATATTATTTAATTTTTCACTAATTTCTTCACCTGCTTTCCTTCTGCTGTTTGAAGGGTAATAAAATAAATTCCTTTCGCCCACTCACTGCAATTTAATTCAGTTGGTTTAGAAATTATTCCTGTTTCAAAAATTCTTCCTGATAAATCCTGAATGGAATAATGTATTTTTTGGTTGCAGTTTAAATAAAATTTATCGGTAGCCGGATTCGGAGTAATTGAAAATTCAACCGCTGAGTTACTGATTGTTGAATTAATAATCTCCTGATGCAATTCAACAACTGCATTGTTGGTGGCTACTGGGCTCAGGTAATCAAAATAAATATTGGCCATTTGCGGAATAAAGGTTCCATAAATATTTCCTGCGGCTTGCTCTATTTTAAATCGAACAAAACCATGACTTGCAGGTTCGTTGGCATTACTGTCGGCCAATTCAATTCCAATAAATTCTAAAATCAGCTTATTGCCAATCACCACCCAATTGTAATTGGCGCTTGATGCACCCGGAGTAATGGAATTAATATTGAGATGTGAATCAATAATAGTTTCCACTCTTACATCATGCGCAACAGCCGAACCGGTATTTTGAAACAGAATGGTATAAGTAAAATCATCGGTCGGTTGTGTTTGAATAAAATCAACTATACCTTCCTGCGGGTGAAGTGTGGAAGCCACCAGCATGGCATTCGGATCGAAAGGCACACCAATCTGCACACACAAATTATCGGTGTTATTATACATCCAGCAATCATAAACTCCGCCCGCAACAGAAGAGGCAAAACAATAAGGTGTTCCGATGGTATCGCAACCTGCCTGAATCATAATCACAATAGTAGTATCAGCACCGGCAACTAAATTGCCCAAGTCAATTGAAATTTGATTATTGCCAAGAGAAATAAATGTAACCGGGCAATTAAGAATAGAAGTAGAATCGTTCAATGTTAAAATCACGGTAGCATTGTCGTTCATGGTTCCGCTGTTTGAAACATGCAATTGAATATATCCGGTATCACAAACACCAAGCGGATCAGCACCCCACCCGAAAGTGGAATCGGGCTCACCATAAACCCAAAGTGATGCGGTTAAATCGCTGCAATAATCAACAATAGTATCAGCAATCATATTGTTGTCGGTACTGTCGTTGAATCCGGTGAAAGTATAATTAAAACTTCCGCTCACAGGGCAATTGGTAGCATAATTCTGATTCGCAATATTGTTAGTGGTCCAGGTATAAACTCCGGCATCAACATACTTGCTGTAATATCCCTGCATATCAGTAAACATGTATTGAGTACTTCCGGTAGTATCAGAAATGATAACCGGTTTGTTCATTAATGGATAATCAACTCCTCCGAAATTGCAATCGAAATCCAAATCGGCAAACACACGACCGCTGATTCTGTTTTGATTTAACTGAGGCGAGTAAATACTATCAGGACTGAACAACCACGATTCATTATTCGCAGTCCACTGTGTTGGGTAATTATAATTAGAAGCAACAAATCCTTGTGTGCCCATTGCGTTTTGTATTCCTAAAATACCTGCACCTGTATTCCATTGTGCGCATAAATCTTTTTGCCGAATATTAATTTCAATATTGTTTGAGCCTTCATATAATATAAGTTGACCGGAATAAAACAGGTTTGTGCAACTGAAAAACGGAATTGAATCAAAAGACATTACAAACTTTCTGTTTGGCGGCAAGCCATAAACCTGATGATGCATTGTTCCGTTACCTGTTACTGCGGGCAATAAATCCTGAAATGGAAAATAAATGGAATTCATCGGATTCATATTAGTAGGAATAGGGTTTGCAATATTCCATTGGCTATAACTCCCCGCACCTGTTAAATCAAATGTGACATAACTATTGGTGCTGAATAAAAGTTGATTGTATTGTTGGCCGAAAAAATAAAAATCAAAACCAATAGCCATCGGCATGCTGTATTGATCATCCACATAGTTTAAAACTTCAATTCCCGAATCAAAGGGCATTGGGTTATAAGGAATCTGACTGACATAATAAGTTTGCGCATTAACTGAAAAACATGAAGTCAGCAACGCAATTGCAAGAATTTTTTTCATGAAAAATTTTTATTAAAAGACTGAAGTTGAAATAATTAATTGATGCAAAAATTATATATGAAAAAACGAATGTTTATCTTATAAGCGTGAGGTTTCCTTTGGCTGTTTTACTGCTGCCATCGTAAAACTCAGCTTCAACATAATAAACATAAACCCCTAAAGCTCCGGGCATTCCGTTATACTCACCATTCCAACCTCGTTTCATGTTTGTTGATTCGTAGACCAATTCGCCCCAACGATTATAAATGCGAATAAGTAATCCGGACATATTTCTTGCAATCACCATAAACTCATCGTTTACCCCATCGCCATTCGGTGAAAAAACATTCGGAATCCACAATTCACTACCTGTTACAACGATAACAATTTCTCCCTCTACAGTGCAGCCATTTGCATCGGTTACCGTTACATGATAAGTGCCGGGACCAAGGTTCGAAATCATTTGTGTAGTTTGTACCGGAGCTGTATTCCAAACAAAAGTAAACGGAGCTGTACCACCTGTTACATAAGCGGTTGCAGTTCCATTGTTTAAACCATAATCAGTATTAACAACATCAAAATTAATTCCGAGTACTGCTGGTTGAAAAACAGTAATTGATTTTGAATTTACACAGCCATTTCCATCAGTAATAAATACGGTATAGTTTCCAAACGATAAATTATTTAAATAAGAAGTTGTCTCAACAGGAATAGTACTCCAGGCATATGTAAATGGCGGGGTGCCCAACAAAATTTGACTCGAAATGCTTCCATCACTTTCGCCAGGGCACGAAATACTTACAGAAGTAAGCAACACATCAGGCAATGGATAAATAGAAATATTTACAGTGTCTTTATCCTTACACCCAACCGTGTTTGTTGAAGTAATTATATAAGAAGATGCGCTATCGGGGGCAACAATAATACTGGGCGTGGTGCCTAATTGTAAATTAGCAGTATCGGTCCACACATAGGAATTTACATTGCTGACAGCATTTAATGTTATCGGTTGACCAGAACAAACAGTGGTATCGTTAGAAGCCACAACTATTGGTCTTGTTTGCACAACAATGTTTTTTATACCATTTGCCTGGCCACATTGGTTTAAAGCAAAAATATTTATTTGTACGGCTCCTACTGAATCAAACACCATATATAACTCATTGTTTGAAGTATCAGTTATAGTACCCCAGGTAGCACCCCAGGAATAATAAGTAGCTGGTTGAAAAGGCACATGCATATATATAGTATCGCCCTGACATACAGGAGTAGGTGCGGTAATGACTACATTGGGAGTTGTTAATACAGTGACAAAAACCGTATCAGACAGAGGTCCCCAGCAACCATTGTTTTTTTCTTTGCAAGTAAACCAATAGGTACCTGCCGGTGTGTTTGCATTGAATTGAATGAGTAACGGATTGTAGGCCCAGAAGAAAGGATTACCATTACTCAGAATTGGCGAATGCCATTGATACTGACTATTCGGATTATAATTTCCTATGGTTATTGCAAGTATATCACCCGGGCAAATTAATGAATCGTTTCCTGAAATAAGAGGAGATAATGAATCGGGTGCACCAATAATTAACCGAACCAAAGTGCCGAGGCTATCCCATGCCGGAATTGGATTGCTTGCCACTAATCTTAAATAATACATGCCTGTTCCCGGAGAACCTAGTAAGCTGATTACTTGAAGTAATCCAGGCACTGATAATGTTAAAGTACCCGAAGTGCTTGAAACCACAGAACCAAATGAGCCTGTATTTAATACAGCATAAGTAACTGAACTTAAAATTTGAATTTCAAATACATTTCCCGCACCGTAAGTAGTACTGTTTGTAAATGTATTTATAGCATATGAAATAGTGGTATCAACACCTTGAGTTAAAGTAATGCAAACCTGAATGTCTTGCATGTTATTCGTTGTGTTATCACAATGTTTAATGCAAAAAGGTCCAAAATAATTAGCGGGTGGTGGAATTACATTTGGATTAGTTGAAACAACTCTAATAAAATAATTACATCCAACAGGAGTGGTAATAGGAATTAACCCCGATACATTACCAGGAGGCGAGCCATTAGTTGGGTCGAATGCAGCATTGCTTGGAAAGGCACCTAAAATAGTTGGTGTTGTAAAATTTCCGTTTGCATCCGATAATTGTGCAATATAATTATTGTTATTATTGAAAGTTCCGGTGGAAAAAAATGGAACATCAATTACACTTCCGGCACACAATGTATCTGGACCAAAAGTGACAACAGGTTGAAGAGTAGTAATTGTATTAGGACAAAGTATTACTTCAAAACAAATGCTGGCAACGCCAGTAATTGCAGGTGGTGGTGCAAGCCGATCAATTCGAATTTTATAACAAGTACCTGCTGGAGTTGAACTTGGAATCATTCCACCTATTCCGCCAGATACAGTACCTGAAGCAATGTTAAATACACCAAGGTTATTACCTGTAAAAGTCCCTGCTGAATTTGAAATCTGAATTTGATAAGTGCCATCACACATTGCATGGCTTAAAGAATAAAATATGGATAAAAAGCTTCCTGCACAAACCGGATTCGGTGCAACAGTTGTGATATTAATTATTGCCGGATTATTTACATTGTCATAAGTACTTACTACAATAATATCTTCAATACCAATTGAAATTGAGTTTGCACCAACGCCCATATTTTTCCAGCGCCATCCAAAACGAAGGGTTGCCTGATTATCAAAAGCAGGGTCAGTAACAATTTCATATTTCCATAAACTTGAATTGTTGTACTGAGCGTTTCCTACTTGAGTCCAACTGCCACCGCTGTTAATACTGTAATATAATTCACAATAATCGCTGGCATTTCCTTCGCCGATATAAAAAAAAGTAAGAATAGTATTTTCTAAACCCACCGTGCACATATCTTCATTTATCTGAGCGAAATTATCAGAAACAACAGCCGGGTTGTAATTGGCATTCGCAGTTGCCGGCGCAACAGCAATATCATGGATATGCAGGTAAGGACTTATGGGTGCTCCAGCAATAGTTCCACTTACAGTTTGTGTTTCATCAGGTGTATTCGGATAAGTTCCATTGCCATTAAAATTGTTATTGATAATCCATTGATTAGCTCCGGAATTAGTGGATGGTCCGCCACTGTTTAATAAAAAATTTGCCGGACCAGAGTTGAAATCTTCCTGATAAATTTGAATGGTTTGTTGCGCAAATGATTTTTCAACTGAAGAAATCAGAAAAAAACAAATGCAAAAAATTATTGGTAGGTATAGTTTCGTCATGTTCAATATTTTACCCACGAAAAGTAATAAATAAGTTTGTATCAACTATATATATTATAAAAACCGGAGTGTAAATTCATATTCATCTTACTTACCCATAACGCGGCTAAATATATTTTTCCTTAATAACTTTTAAATGATGTCTTTCATGTGCTATGATAAAAAAAAGAATCGACTGCACGCTTACAGAAATTTTATTTGCATTTCCTGTACGATCAATCATTTTATTGTTCATGTTTTTAAAAAGCATGATTGTTGAATTTCTGATTGCTGATTTTTCCGCAATAAGTGCTTCAAGATTTATTTGAGCATGATTGGAATTCGGAACATAATCGTTTTCACTAAAGGCTGATAATTCTGTTGAATCATTTCTGGAAAAACGAAGCGCCCGATATGATAAAATTCTTTCAGTGTCGCATAAATGGCCCACTACTTCTTTCAGCATCCACTTTTCATCAGCATATCTGAAAGATTCTTTTTCAACAGGTATTGATTTTAAATAGACTTCCGTAAGTTCTTTCTGTTCAATTAATGCTTTCATCATTTCAGTTTCCGGAACATAATCAAAGTATGATTTGTAATATTCTGAAAGTGAATCAATGGTTGGTTTAACTATATTCATGTTGATTTGGGTTTAACTGATTTTCGAGAAATTGATTTTCAAATAAACTAATCGTTAAGCAAAATTGTTTAATCAGGAAAAAGAAGATGAATCAAAAAAAACTGAATTTGATTAAATTTTTTCTACTGGGTTATACATATTTTTTCTTGTTCCAAGGTACAGAAAAAGCCATCCTGAAATAAAACATAATCCACCAACGGGAGTAACCGGTCCCAACCATTTGTAATTATTCAATCCGGTAATTTCATGTGTGCTGATTAAATATAATGAACCTGAAAAAAAAAGAATTCCGAGCAAAAAACTATTTCCGGCAATTATTAAAAATTTGTTTTTGTTAAAATTTAATTGCCATGCAACAATGATTAAGGCGAATAAATGATAAAACTGATAGCGAACGCCGGTTTCAAAACTCAATAATAAATCTTCAGATATTTTTTGTTTTAAAACATGCGCCCCAAAGGCACCAAGTACAACAGCAATAATTGCGAGTAGGCAGGCAGTAGAGAAAAATGTTCGTTGCATTAGAATGGTTGTTGATTATATAAAATGGTTTAAATGACCACGAAATTAGTTTCGCCGAAAGTATGGTAAATAAGAGAATGATAAAATGGGCAGCAGCAATGGCAATGCTGATTGCACTGATTGTAGGTTCTATCCAATTATATAATCAATACACTCCAATAGGTAGAGACCATATTTTAAAAAGAGCTATTCCAACCGACGCAGCATTTTTTATCGAAATACAAAACCTGAAGAATTTTTCAAAAGAAATTGCCGGAAAGAGCTATTCGAATGATTTGATGCAATTGCCCTTATTAAAAAAACTAAATGATTATTTTTCTGTTTTAAATCCATTATGCGAAAAGTTCAGCGACTGGAATTCAGTTTTGTATAGAAGAAACATTATTGCATCTTTTCATTCAACCGGCCTTAATAAATTTGATATAGCGCTTTTGCTTGATTTCAGTAATGAAGGCGAACCGGATATTGCTGACCAAGTAGCTGGATTGAATTTAAGTTCGGTGGTGAGGAACTTCAGGGGAGAAAAAATTTATGAAATTAATTTCAAGCAAAATGGAAATAGCAAATTGAATATCGCCATTTTGAATAATGTATGCATCATTAGTTCAACCGCAACACTAACCGAAGACGCTATTTCGCAAATGATGGGTCGACAAAGTTTGATGCAGGATAAATCGTTTTCAGATTTGGTTAATCATACAGCAAATGAATTCGATATGTCGGTGTATTTTAATTATGGAAAGATGGCTGATTTTTGTTTAAGTTTTCTTCAGAAGGATACCGAAGGGTATTGCAAATCTGCATCGGCATTTGCACAGTGGTCGTTTTTTGATTTGAAATTTTTAAATACTGAAATTAAGGTACATGGTTTTACATCGGCATATGAAAAGAGTAACTGGCTGCAATATTTTGATTTAAATGCTTCACTTAAAAATGGGGCCAACTCTTCCATTCCTGATATTGCATCTATAGTAATGAGCAATTCACTTGGTTCGAATTCGGCTTTCGATAAAGTAAATAATTCATTGCAAACTAATTCTGATTATAGGAGATATATAAAAACTTGGTTAGGCAACGAAATGGATTTTGTGTTAACTGAACCGGTTAACAATAATTTATTACCACAATCATTTTTAGTTTTTAACGGAGTTAATCCACTTCAGGCAAAAAAGTCGCTCAGTCAATGGGCAATTATAAAATCAGGAGGCGATAGTTCTGTGTTTTCAAAATATAAAGCCAATTCAATTTTTCATTTAAAGGTTGGAGATGATTTTTATACCTGTTTCCCAAACAGCATTGTCAAAGTATCAAATCCTTACTGCTGTGTTATAAATAATTCGGTTATTATGAGTAATTCATTAGGGCAGATGAAAATGTATTTAGATAAAATAATTGATAAAAATGTATTGCCGGAAGAATTATTTAATCCGGCAATTTTTAACAATGCCCAATATTCTTTTTGGATTAATCCATCACGATTAAAAGACCTGATATTGGCAGTTGCTTCAGAAGATTTCAAACAAAATCTCAAGGAATATTATCAAATGATTCGGAAATGTAATTCGGTATTTCTTCCGTTTACTTTTAATGAAAAATTTTATGAAACAAATGGCACTATTTTATTTTCAGATAATAAATCAATTGCTGATAGATACGCATGGAAATTAACCTTAGACACAGCAGCTATTATTGCGCCGCAGGTAAAACAAGATGCAGAAAACAATAAAATTATTTTTATACAGGATGCCTATTTTCAATTATACTTAATTAATAAAGGAGGAGATGTGGTTTGGAAACGGAAATTGGATTCGCCGGTTATGGGAATTGTAAATCAATTAGACTTATATAGTAATGGCGAGCAACAGTATGTTTTTAATACTGCTTCAAAAATTTATATGATTGATATAAATGGAAAAGACATAAATAATTTTCCGATTAGACTGGCTGCAAATGCCACATCGCCATTAAGCATGATAGATTTTGATGGAAAAAAACAATTTAAATATTTTGTTTCGTGCAGTAATGGATGCATTTATGGTTTTGAAAAGGCAGGAAAGCCATTGGGTGGATGGAATCCAAACCCGGGAAACGGGTTTATAAAAATGCCATTGCAGTTTTTTCAATTCGGAAAAAATGAAATGTTATCTGTAGTGAATTCAGAAGGTAACCTTTTATTATTTGATAGAAACGGAAAAAAATCGGGTAAAGAATTTAAAGTTGATTTGAATATTTCAACCCCTATATTGATCGATAAAAAAAATCAGTTGGTGGCAATTGACAGCACCGGAATAATATATGCATTGGGGTTAAATGGTAAATCAAACCGGTTTAAGCTAATTGCTGACGAAGCCAATTGTGCATTGATGAATTTAGGAATTGATTCGATGACAGAGGTTAGTTTATTGTTTCCACAGAAACTGATTCGATTTGGAATAGATACATCTCAAATTTTTACCTATTCATTTGAAAGCGGAAACCCATCGCGCATGACTCAATTTCAACTTCCGGAATCGAACGAATTTGTTTTACTTGTTGAAGATGAAAATAATGAGGTCTTGTATTTAATTAATTCAGCAGGAAAATTAATGAATGGATTTCCAAAAAAAGGTAATTCTTATTCGCAAATTGCCGCACTTTTTGATAATAGTGAACCGGTTTTACTGACTATCCAAAACGGAAATGAGTTAATAGTTTATCGTCTTGACAATCTGGTGCAATAATTAATTTTATTAAAAACAGGTATTCAATTCATGTTCTTAATTATTTCATCGCCGAACTCTGAACATCTTAAAAGAGTAGCATTCGTCATTTGCCTTTCAAAATCATAAGTGACTCTTTTTAAAGCAATACTTTTTTCCAGACCTTTATAAATTAATTGAGCAGCGTCAATCCAGCCAAGATGTTCAAACATCATAGCGCCACTTAAAATTACCGAACCGGGATTTACTTTATCCTGATTAGCGTATTTTGGTGCGGTGCCATGAGTAGCTTCAAAAATAGCGTGGCCCGTTACCCCATTAATATTTGCACCAGGTGCAATACCTATTCCACCAACTTGTGCGGCAAGGGCATCGCTCAGATAATCACCGTTCAAATTTAAAGTCGCAATTACATCAAAATCTTCAGGACGAGTAAGTACTTGTTGTAAAGTAATATCAGCTATGGCATCCTTAATAATTATTCCGGCTCCGGGTTTTCCTTCCGGAATTTTGCACCAGGGGCCACCATCAATTTCCACTGCACCAAAAAAATCTTTGGCAACTTTATAACTCCAATCTCTGAAACCACCCTCAGTGTATTTCATAATATTTCCCTTATGTACTATGGTAACACTTTTTTTATTGTGCTTAATTGCATAGCTGATTGCCGAATGCATTAATCGTTCAGTGCCCAAATAACTCACAGGCTTAATTCCAATGCCTACTTCAATATCAACTGATCGTTTTGGAGCACCAATACCTTCGAGTTGCTTTTGCCATTCGTTTGCTTTTTCTATTGTACCAAAACGAATTTTATCAAATGATTTTGGAAATTCTTTCTTAATAAAATCCAATACTTTTTTTGCTTCGGCTGAACCTGCTGCAAACTCAATACCTGCATAAATATCCTCCGTGTTCTCACGAAAAATAACCATATCCACAGCACCTGGATTTTTTACAGGCGATGGAACTCCTTCGAACCAACGAACAGGTCGCAGGCAAACAAACAAATCAAGAATTTGTCGCAATGCCACATTGAGCGATCGTATTCCACCACCAACCGGTGTGGTTAACGGACCTTTTATTCCAACAAGATATTCATTAAAAGCAGCAAGTGTTTCATCCGGAAGCCAATTACCGGTTTTATTAAATGCTTTTTCGCCGGCAAGCACCTCCATCCAGCAAATGCTTTTTGTTCCTCCATATGCTTTTTCCACAGCAGCATCCAACACACGAACAGATGATTTCCAAATATCAGCACCGGTTCCATCGCCTTCTATAAATGGTATTATCGGATGATTGGGTACTGATAAAATACCTTCACGCATGGTAATTTTTTCGCCTGTCATTATTTGATTTTTGTTTAAGAGGGCGCAAATATAAAAGCCGACTCTGCACTTTTAAGAAATGAATATTATTTCAGAAAAAAAGCAATTTATTAACTCATTCGTCAGAAATTAAACAACACTATTTTAAGAAAATAAAACTTTAATGTTCAACAGTTTCACCCACTAAGCATGCTAATTCGAATTCGAGTTCGGCACACACAAAGGAAATTTTTTCTTCGAGTTGCAACATTTTTTCTGAATCAATAACACGCAACATCGGAAAGTGTTCTAATGCCAACTCAGTTAATGATTCAACTGATTGATGAATGAAAAGAGGTTCATTGATTGGAATGTTTTTTCCTGTAAGCGAATTTAACGCTTCAAGATCTTGCTTGGTAATCATGATTATTTGATTTGGAGAACTAAAATTAATGTAATGCTTTTTAATCCGCTAATATTTTTTCACAATATGTTCATATCTCAAATAAACGGAAAGCATCCGAAAAAAAACAGATTAGTCCATACAATTTTAACTGCTACAACCTTATGACTGTAAATTGAATTTATATTGAAATAAAAATATTTCGCTGAGCGCACAGCCAAATTCAGTTGACTAGTTAATTTTTTCATTAGCATATTTTAAAATTATATTTTATAGCAATACAAAATTGTACAATCAGAAAAAAAATGTCATCAGATAATATAAAATTGCAATTAAACATTTAGTGTTACGATTAAATTTGTCCGGCATTTAATATCGCAATAAAAATGATTTCATTCTTGCAGGGAAATTTTTCATTTAAAAGCCCCACTCACATAATTATTGAAAACGGAGGGGTTGGTTATCATGTAAATATTTCAATGAATACCTGGAGTAAAATTCAGCATAACGATTCGGGGAAATTGCATACTTACTTACATATTACAGGGGGCACACAAAGTCCGATGATAGTGTCATTGTATGGTTTTGCCGACGAAGAAGAGCGAACCATGTTTACCGAGTTATTAAATATTTCAGGTGTTGGGGCATCTACTGTTCGTATGGTGCTTTCTGCTTTAACTCCGAACGATTTGCGAAATGCTATTGTAACTGAAAACGCACAAGCGTTTGAAAGAATAAAAGGAATAGGACCTAAAACCGCCAAGCGGATAATTTTGGAATTGAAAGACAAAGTGGCAAAACTGGTAATTAAATCAGAAGGAGTTTCAGAACACAATAAAGTGAATGATGAAGCGTTAAGCGCACTCATCATGTTGGGTTTTTCACGCGCACCCGCCGAACAGGCAGTACGGAAGGTAATAATTTCAAACCCAACTATGACTGTAGAGGAAATTATCAAACATGTGTTGAAAACAATTTGATAATCGATAAGGGTGCGGGCTATTTTAGCCATCACCTATTTTCAGAGTAAGATTTTAATTTTTTAGCAATAAAACTTTAGGCGAAATTGAAAGGCAATTCTAATCCTTCGTTTATCATAGTATCAGCCTTTGCGGTACTCACCGTATTATCAGCAATAGGCAAAAATGAATTTAACAAATTCAATTCAAAAAATAATTATAAAGCAAATAGTATGGCGGTTATTGATACGCCGCCTGAAATAGATTTGCATTATCCAATAGAAGATAATGATGGAAGTGTTTCCGACCAGGATAATAATCCAATGGATTTATCTGATCCGGCAAATATTGTACAAGATGTGCAATACGATCCCAAAACCAATCAATACATTTTAACTGAAACAATAGGGGGGCAGTTTTATCGAAATCCTACTTACATGAGTTTCGAAGAATTTTTAAAGTATGAATATGATAAATCGCAAAAAGAAAATTTCGAACAACTCAGTAATTCAAATTCGTTACTTACCCACAAGGGATTAATTCCGAAAGTAAATGTTGGGGGTCAATTGGCTGATCGGTTATTTGGTGGCACATCAGTTGACATCAGACCAAACGGAAATATTGATTTAACATTCGGATATAATCGGCAAAATATTCAGAACCCAACACTGACAGCCCAGCAACGGAAGCAGGGAGGTTTTCAGTTTGATATGAATATTCAAATGAATGTGGTTGGAAAAATCGGAGATAAATTAAAACTCACGACTAACTATAACACTCAAAGCTCATTCGATTTTGAAAATCAGGTGAAGCTTGAATACACCGGATATCAGGATGAGATTATCAAAAAAATTGAAGCCGGTAATGTGAGTCTGCCACTTAATACTACCTTAATTCAGGGAAGCCAAAGTTTGTTCGGATTAAAAACCCAACTTCAATTTGGAAGATTGATGTTGACCAGTGTTATCTCGCAACAAAAATCACAAGCACAAAACATTACCATACAAGGGGGAGCACAAACGCAAACATTTGAAGTGTATGCCAATCAGTATGATGAAAACAGAAACTATTTTCTCGGTCAGTATTTCCGAGAGAACTATAACAAAAGCATGACTCAAATTCCGATTATTAATACGCAAATCGAAATTAATAAAATTGAAGTCTGGGTTACTAATAAAAATGGAGTAACCACCATGACAAGGGATATTGTGGCGTTTCAGGATTTAGGAGAAAATAATCCGTACAGTCCGCAGATTATTCCCTATGCAAGTAATTTTTTACCTGCCGGATCTTCATTAAATAAATATCCAACGCAAGGCGCTTCTAATGATTTATATAATAAACTTTCTCAAGATGAAAATGCGAGGTCACTCAGTTCCACTATTCAAACTTTAACCGGTGCATCTTATCAATTACAACCTGTTCAGGATTTTGAAAAAACATATGCCCGTCAACTTACTTCAACAGAATACACTTTACAACCACAACTTGGTTTTATTTTATTGAATCAGCAATTGAATCCCGATGATGTACTGGCAGTTGCTTACCAATATACATTCAACGGAAAAGTTTATCAGGTTGGAGAATTTGCACAGGATCTTCCAACTAATCCAACTCAGCCGAATGTTTTGTTTTTGAAAATGCTCAAGAGCACATCGGTAAGACCCAAGCTACCAATTTGGAAACTAATGATGAAGAATGTTTACTCATTGGGCGCATACCAAGTAAATCCATCCGATTTCAGATTAGATGTTTACTATCTTGATCCGGCAGGCGGATCAAGAAGATTTATTCCGGCTGGAAATGTAAACAGCATTCCACTTATCCGATTGCTTGGATTAGACCGATTGAATAATAATCAAGATCCTCAGCCCGATGGTATGTTTGATTTTATTCCGGGCATTACTATTAACCCCAATAACGGAAAAGTAATTTTTCCGGTACTTGAACCATTTGGAAAGGACTTGGCTTCAAAGTTTACTGACCCCAATATAGCCTCAAAATATGCTTACCAGGTTTTATACGATTCAACAAAAACCATTGCGCTGCAATTTCCTGAGTTTGACCGATACACTATTAAAGGTTCGTACAAAGGTTCTTCATCTTCTGATATTTCATTAGGTGCATTTAATATTCCGCAAGGTTCAGTGAAAGTTACCGCCGGTGGTCAGGTGTTGCAGGAAAATGTTGATTACACAGTTGATTATAACTTAGGGAGATTGAAAATTATTAATCAATCAATAATGAATTCAGGCGCACCTATCAATGTTTCGTTTGAAAACAATTCAACTTTTGGCTTCACAACCAAAACACTTTTTGGAACCCGGGCTGATTATTATATTAATGATCATTTTAAATTGGGCGGCACCTATTTGCATTTATCTGAACGACCATACACCCGTAAATTAAATGTTGGAGATGACCCTATCAGCAATGCTATATATGGTTTAGATGGAAGCTGGCAAACAGAATCGGGATTAATTACCCGCCTGATTGATAAACTTCCGCTGCTCGATACAAAAGAAAAATCATCCATAACCGTTAGCGGCGAAGTGGCGCGATTAGTTCCCGGCCATAGTAAAGCAATTGGAAAGGGTGATGCAGGTCAGGTTTATATTGATGATTTTGAAGGAACACAAAGTACTTATGATTTAAAATTTCCGTACAGCAGTTGGGTGCTTTCGAGCACACCTGCCGATAGATCTTCGGCAAGTTTATTTCCTGAAGCGGATTCAATAGACAAATGGGATTACGGATTTCACAGGGCAAAACTTTCGTGGTATGCGATTGACCCGCTTTTTTTAAGAAATATTTCATCAACACCGGCGCATTTAAAAGATAATCCGTTAGAACAATGCAGTTTTTATACAAGAGAAATTCAGGAGAAGGAAATTTTTCCTAACCGTCAAAATAATAATCCGCTTCAATCCACACTGCCAACTTTTGATTTAAATTTTGAACCCAATGTTAAAGGCCCGTATAATTTTGTTTCTGATCCAAATAGTTTTAATGGAATAGATGAGTACGGCAGAATTCATTTAAGAAATCCTGAAAATAATTTTGGCGGAATAATGCGTAGCATTGATTATAATGATTTTGAACAAGCAAATATTGAATACATACAATTCTGGGTGCTTAATCCTTATTTAGAAGGGTATGGTGGAAATAAATATGGCAATATTTATATAAACTTAGGCAATGTTTCGGAAGATATATTAAAAGACGGAAGGTTATTTACTGAAAATGGTTTGCCTGCAAATGGCGATACATTCAATTCAACACTGGCATTTACTAAATGGTCGGTTATTCCTGTAAATATTCCACCTACCAATTCTTTCGATAATTTGGAAACTTCACGACAATACCAGGATGTTGGTTATGATGGGGTTGGTAAATTTATTTATCCCACCCCTACCGGATTGGTTGATAATTCTGAGCAATCGCATTTTGCATTGTATCTGAATCAAATTGAACAAAACTACGGTGTTGGTTCGCCTTACATTGATGCTGCAAAAAATGATCCTTCGGGCGATAACTATCACTATTATCTCGGCAGCGATTATGATAATGATGAAATTGGCATTTTAGACCGTTACAAATTGTATAATAATCCCGATGGTAATTCACCTATTTCATCGTCTGGTCAAAATATTTCAGAAGCGGCAACCAATATACCTGAAAACGAAGATTTAAATCGCGATAATACGCTCAGCGAATCAGAAGAATATTTTGAATATAAAGTTTCGCTTAATCCCAATGATTTAGAAACTGCCGGTAGTAATTTTATTACTGATATTGTAACAGCAGATGTTAATTGTAACGATGGTAATTTGATTGGAGAGGAAAAGTGGATACAAGTAAAGATTCCGATTGAAGAGTATTATAAAAAAGTAGGAGGTATACAGGATTTTAAATCCATCCGGTTTATAAGAATTTACATGGCTGGTTTTGATACTGCAGTAAAACTCCGGTTTGCCAAGTTAGAATTTGTTCGAAACCAGTGGCGTAAGTATCAGTTCAGTTTGCAATCACCCGGTGAGTATATTCCTGATGATAATAATGGCGAAACATTTTTTAATGTGGGGTCAGTTTCATTGGAAGAGAACTCAGCCCGACAGCCAATAAATTATGTAATGCCACCCGGCATTGAGCGCGAACAACAATTAGGGTCGGTACAAACTATTTATCAAAATGAACAATCATTAAGTGTGCAGGTTTGCAATTTGCAAGATGGTGATTCAAGAGCCGCCTATAAATCACTGAACCTGGATTTGCGCACTTTTAAAGTGATGAAAATGTTTGTTCATGCCGAAAATGCTGGTAATGGATACACATTTAATAAAGGCGACCTTACTGCATTTATTCGTTTAGGTTCTGATTTCGTTGGCAATTATTATGAGTACGAAAAAGTATTGACTCCTTCTGTATTCGGTAACAACGATTCATTAAATGTATGGCCATCGTCAAATAATTTTATAATTACGCTCGAAGAATTAACTGAAATAAAATCTAAACGAAATGCGGCGGGTTATCCGTTCAGCGTTCCTTACTCCGAAATATTATCTAATGGAGATCGGATTACAATAGTTGGAAATCCTGATTTAGGAATGGCAAAAGTAGCCATGCTTGGTGTGCATAATCCAAAACAAGGCAGCGGCTTTCCATTAGGCGATTCAGATGATGGAAGAGCAAAATGTGCTGAACTTTGGTTTAATGAATTACGATTAAGTGGTTTTGATGAAGAAGGCGGTTATGCAGCAATAGGTCGGGTGGATGTAAAACTCGCTGACTTTGGAAATGTTTCATTAAGCGGAGCAATGCACAGTATTGGATTCGGTTCGCTTGAACAAAAATTGAATGAGCGGTTTAAAGATAATTTTTATCAGTACGATGCATCAGGCACTTTTCAACTGGGAAAATTTTTACCAAAAAATATTGGATTGCAATTGCCAATGTACCTGGGCATTTCGAACTCAATCAGTAATCCGAAATATGATCCATACGAATTGGATGTATTGTTAAAAGATAAACTGAATGCTGCAAATAATCAATCGCAGAGAGATTCATTAAAGAGCGTGGCGCAGGATTTCACCAGTATTAAGAGTCTTAATTTTACTAATGTCCGACGCATTAATAATAGTAAAAATGCCAAGCCGCATATTTATGGCATTGAAAATTGGAATGCTACTTATGCCTTTACCGAAACATTTAAACACAACCCGATAATTGAAAGTGATATTATAAAAAAATATCACACTGAATTAGGATATATTTTTCCGGGAAAATCAAAATTTATTTCTCCGTTCAATAAGTTAATTGGTACCAAACCAAAATATCTGAAAGCAATCCGCGATATCAATTTCAATTTTTTACCTACCAATATTTCGTTCCGAAATGTGATGGACAGGCAGTATGGCCAATCGCGCATGCGCGAAACCGATCCGCTATCTCCGCCTGCCGATCCAACCTATAATAAATTCTGGACCTGGGATAGATATTACGGAGTAAAATTCGATCTGGCAAAATCGCTAAACATTGATTTCAATGCCGTAACCAATACCCGAATTGATGAGGACACCGGTCGAATTGATACCAAGGCTGAAAAGGATTCGGTATTCAATAACATTAAAAAATTTGGCCGAACTACTCACTATCATCATTCAGCTAATCTGGCTTACACACTGCCAATAAATAAAATTCCGATTTTAGATTGGATAACCGGAACCTTTAAATATGGTGCTGAATACGACTGGCTTGCATTGCCCTTGGTGAGTGATACTTCTAATAAAGGAGGCCCGTTCGAAATAATTCGATTAAAAGAAAATCCATTGGGAAATACTTTGAACAATGATCAGAAAATAAATTTAAACAGCGATTTTAATTTTAGAAATTTATATAACAAGTGGAAATTCCTGAAGCCGTATAATACCAACGCAACATCTACAAATCTGCAGAAAGGAGAAAATAAAGATCTGAAAGACAATAAAGATTTGAAAGACCAAAAGAAAAATAATCAGCCAACAGCAAAGGCAGGTTTATCTTTTATAATACGACCCATTATCAGTTTAAAGAAAGTAACATTCACTTACACGCAAACAAAAGGAACCACACTTCCCGGATTTGTAAATCAACCTAAAAATTTTGGGCAGGATTTAAGTAAGTCGTCGCCCGGTTGGGATTTTGTTTTCGGAATTCAACCCGATACTAATTGGTTAAATACTATTTCACAAAAAGGTTGGATTACAAACGATACCAACATGAATGCTCAATTCATACAGAATTTTAACCGAAACATAACAGCCCGCGCACAATTTGAACCGCTGAAAGATGTGAATGTGGATTTTAATTTCATGAAAAATTATTCATATAACACGACCGAATTTTTTAAGAATACCGATAATGGATTTCAACACCTGAACGAACGCGCATTCGGAACTTACAGTGTTTCGTTTATTGCCTGGAACACCTCTTTTATAAAATCCGATACGAATGGTACCTCACCCACTTTCGATTTATTTCAGTCGTACAGGCAAATTGTTTCTAATAGGTTAGCACAAAATAATCCGGAAGCTGTTGGAAGTTATTACAACCCGCAAGATAGTACATATAATGCAAACTTTGCTAACGGATACGGACCTTATTCTCAAGATGTTTTAATCCCATCGTTTCTTGCAGCTTATGCCGGAAAGGATATAAACTCAGTTGGCTTATATCAGTACTTTAAAGGAATACCCGCACCTAATTGGCGAATCACATATAATGGTTTAACAAAAATGAAGTGGGCAAAAAAAATATGGAACTCATTTAACATTTCGCACGGTTACAGTTCAACACTCACTATAAATTCATTCAGTTCTGCTCTCGATTTTAATGGCAGCAATCAAAACGGAATAAATATTCCAAAAAGTATTGATTCTGTTTCAGGTAATTTCATAAGTTTCTATGATATACCGAGCATCGGAATTACCGAACAGTTTTCGCCGCTTATTGGTATTGATGCACAATGGAAAAACAGTGTGAGTACCAAGTTCGAATATAAAAAGGGAAGAAATCTGGCAATGAGTTTTCTGGATTATCAGTTAGTGGAATCAAAAACATCGGAGATAACTGTGGGCGTTGGTTACAAATGGAAAAATGCACCCATCCCATTTAAAATAAAAGGAAAGAAAAAACGATTGAAAAATGATTTGAATTTGAAATGCGATGTGTCTGTTTCAAATAATATTACCGCTAATTTTAAGCTGGATCAGGCAGAAAGCACCCCAACACAAGGGATGAAAACAATCAGCTTTGCCCCTTCAGCCGAATACATGGTAAGCAACCGTTTAAACATTCGATTATTCTTCGATAAACGATACAGTATTCCGGCAACCTCCGCATCTTATCCAATCCGTTACACCAATGCCGGAGTTACAATCCGATTTACTTTAGCACAGTAATCATGTTTTCAGCATAAATTATAAAGTATAAAACCTTAGGGTTAAAAAATTATACTTTATAATTTATGCTTTGTTATTTTTCGCCACCATAAAAAAAAAGAAATGAATTTTCCCGACAATCTCCGTTACACAAAAGATCACGAATGGGTTCGCGTTGAAGGCGACACTGCAGTTATTGGCATCACTGAATTTGCACAAAGCGAATTGGGCGATATTGTTTATGTAGATGTTAATACCATTGGAAAAACCCTGAAAGCCGAAGAAGTTTTCGGAACAGTTGAAGCAGTAAAAACAGTTTCTGATTTGTTTCTTCCGGTGGCTGGAACAATCTTGGAACTGAATGCCGATTTAAATGCTAATCCTGAATTGGTAAATCAGGATGCTTATGGAAAAGGGTGGATGGTGAAAATAAAAATGACCAACCCGGCTGATGTTAATTCACTAATGAATGCAGCTGACTATGCTAATTTAACCGGGCATTAATACAGTATAAATAATGCGATGGCTTTTGCCAATTATCTGGATGGGTATCATTGTTTACCTGTCACTTATGCCCGCAAGTGATTTACCCAATCACGATTTATTTCGTTTGCTTTTTGTTGATAAATGGATTCATGCCTTTCTGTTTTTCATTCTTGCGCTCTTATTATTTTACTCGTGGGAAATTAATGAATCGTATCTTTTAAAGGCAGTTGTATTATCTTTTACATGTATTTTATTCGGAATAAGTATAGAAGTTATGCAAAATGAATTTACTACTACCCGAAAATTTGAATGGCTTGATATTGTTTCCGACTCAGTAGGAACTTTGGCTTATGTTGCCATCTGGTTACGACGACGCTCAATTGATTTTTTGAAAAAAAGTTGATTAGCATCGTCATTCATAAGTAATTTATTTGTAAAATGTTAAACCCAAATTTTACTCCATATCCCAATCTTTCAACTAATCGCTTGTTATTGCGGCGCATTAATTTATCCGATGCAAAAGATTTATTCATTCTCCGGTCCGATGAACGAATGATGAAGTTCCTTGACCGGCCAAGAGCTCAAACAATCAGCGACGCTGAAAAATTGATTCAGATTTACGACGAACTTTTGTTAAATAATGAAGGCATTAACTGGGGAATTAGTTTAAAAGGAAATGCAAGATTGCTTGGGACCATTTGCTTTTGGAAATTGCAATTGGAAAATGAACGGAGCGAAATCGGATACATGTTGCATGCTGATTTTCACCGGATGGGAATTATGCAGGAAGCAATGTCAACGGTTTTAAATTATGGATTTTCTGAATTGAAATTGCATTCGATAGAAGCCAATGTGAATCCTGAAAATATTGCTTCAATAAAACTATTAGAGAAAAATAATTTCGTTTGCGAAGCATACTTCAGAGAAAATTATTTCTACAACGGAAAATTTCTGGACTCGGCGATTTATTCGTTGGTGAGGAAATAAGAATTTAGATTTTAGAAACGCAAGTTCATGAACACTCTTGAAATAGTATTAGTGAATAATTAAGATTTCAAAACAGACACTAAGTAATTTTGGTTTCTACTTTATCATTTATAATTTCATTCCATGCCCGAAATAAAATCCACCGCCGAATTCAATTCCATTCTCAAATCACTCAACACTTCGCAGCGCGAAGCTGTTGAACACATTGAAGGTCCGGTGCTGGTGGTGGCGGGGCCGGGCACAGGCAAAACACAAATCATTGCCGCACGCATCGGAAATATTCTAACACAGACAGATACTGCTCCGCAAAATATTTTATGTCTCACTTACACTGATGCAGGAACTGTTGCCATGCGCAAGCGTTTGCAGGAATTCATTGGCGCCACATCATATCGGGTGAACATTTACACCTTCCATGCTTTTTGTAATGAGGTGATTCAATCCAATCTCGATTATTTCGGAAAGCGGATTCTCGAACCGATTTCAGAACTGGAAAACATTGCGCTGCTTCAATCCATGCTCGATGAACTGCCGCCTTCAAATCCGTTGCGTCGGTTGAAAGGAGAAATTTATTTCGAAGTGGCCCGAATGAATTCACTCTTTCAAATTATGAAAAGCGAAGACTGGACAACCGAAAAAGTTTTAAAATCCATTGACGAATATCTCGCCGACCTTCCGTTGCGCGATGAATACACTTATAAAACCAGCAGCACGAAGCACGGATTCAAGAAAGGAGATTTGAAGCAAAAGGATATTGATGAACAGAAAAAGAAAATGGAATTGCTTCGCGCCGCAGCCGAAATATTTCCGGTGTATCAGCAGCGCATGCTCGCCATGAATCGCTACGATTATTCGGATATGATTCTTTGGGTGGTGAAGGCATTTCGTGAAGATGAAAATATTTTGCGCAACTACCAGGAACGCTACCTTTATTTTCTGGTGGATGAATTTCAGGATACAAACGGGGCGCAGAATGAAATTCTGAAAGCCCTCACCAGCTATTGGGACAAACCAAATTGTTTTACTGTTGGTGATGATGACCAAAGCATTTATGAATTTCAGGGCGCGCGCGTAAAAAATATTTTGGATTTCTATGAAGCCAACAAAAAGGAAATTAAGTACATCGTGCTCACCGAAAATTACCGGAGCAACCAACCGATTCTTGATGCATCAAAAACTTTAATCGAACACAATGAAGACCGGCTCGTGAATAAAATTCCGGGGCTCGATAAAAATTTAATTGCCTCGCTTCCGAAAATGATGAACTCGAAAGTAGAGCCCCTCATTCTCGAATACGCAAACGGAAGAGAGGAAGAAGCCGGAATTATTTTGCAGATAGAAGCACTACGCGAGCAGGGAATTCCGCTTTCTGAAATCGCCGTGATTTATCACCGGCACAAGCAGGCGGAAAATCTGATTCAGCTGTTCGAGAAAAAAAACATTCCGTACCAGGTGAAGCGGAAGATTAACATTCTTGAACTTCCGTTGATTCGAAATATTCTTACCACACTGCAATACATCAGTGAAGAAATCCGCAAGCCGCACAGCGGAGAATACCTGTTGTTCGAGATGATGCACTTTCATTTCTTTCAGATACATCCGCACGATGTGGCGGCACTCGCCTCCTATGCCGCATCGAAAAAGACAAATAAATTCTGGCGGGAAATTTTAAGCGACAAAGATTCCTTCGCACAGATAAAACTGAAAGACTACGAAGCATTACAGCGCTTCGAAAAAAATATTACCCGATGGGTGAGCGAATCAACCAACATCACACTGCAGATGTTGTTCGAAAAAATATTGAACGAGAGCGGGCTGCTCACTTACATTTTAAAGAGCGACGAAAAAATATGGCTGATGCAGGTGCTCAATACCTTCTTCGATTTTCTGAAAGAAGAAAGCGCCCGGCACCCGCGCATCCGCATCCGAGAGTTTCTGGAAATGATTGAAGCCATGGAAGCGAACAAACTTTCTCTACCTCTCAACAAATCAGTATTCAGCGAGATGGGAGTGAATTTTACAACCGCCCACTCGGCAAAGGGACTGGAGTTTCAGCATGTGTTTCTGATTGGCTGCACTTCAAAAATGTGGGAGAAGGCAGGAAGCGGCGCGCAGAATTATTCGTTGCCCGACACCATCACTTATACCAAGGAAGAAAATAAAGATGAAGCGCTGCGACGCTTGTTTTATGTGGCCATGACACGCGCAAAAGAACACTTGCGCATTTCATTTGCCGCGGCTGATAATGGAGGAAAAATTTTAGAGCCATCGCAATTTGTGGCGGAAGTAATGAGTGGCACAGGAATAAAAATTCAACCGGAAAAAATTTCTACGGAACAATTATTTGAACTGAGCATTGATGCATTGCAACCGAATGAAAAACCAATGATTGAACTCTTCGACCGCGAATACATACAGGCGCGCCTCGAAAGTTTTTCGATGAGCGTTTCCAATCTCAATAAATATTTGGAGTGTCCGCTGGCATTTTATTTCGAGCGGGTGATTCGTGTGCCGAGTGCTAAGAGCGATACACTGGCATTTGGTAATGCGGTACACTGGGCATTGAACAGATTGTTTGTGAAGATGAATGCTTCGGCAGATAAAAAATTTCCACCGTTGGATGATGTGCTCAATGATTTCAATTGGGAAATGAACCGGCAGAAAGATTCTTTCACCGACAAGCAATTTGCTAATCGCTTACTGCAGGGCAAACAAATTATTCCGCCTTACTACAATCAATATGTGAACTCGTGGAATAAAGTAACGGTGACGGAATACAACATCCGCAACATTGAAGTGAACGGCATACCCATCAACGGAAAGGTGGACAAGATTGAATTCACCGGGAGTGATGCAAATCTGGTCGATTACAAAACAGGCAGTGTGGAGTACGGTTTAAAAAAACTTGCGCCCCCGTCAGAAAAAAATCCGGCAGGCGGCGATTACTGGCGGCAAATTATTTTCTACAAAATATTAATGGACAACAATCACCGCGAAAAATGGAACATGGTGAGTGGCGAAATTGATTTCATTGAACCCGACGAAAAGAAAAAAGAATTTGTAAAATCAAAAGTGACAGTGACCAACGAAGCCATTGAATTTGTGAAAGACCAACTGAAGGATACTTACACCAAAATTAAAAACCTGGAGTTCAACGAGGGATGCGGAAAGGAAGAATGCAATTGGTGCAAGTTTGTGAGAGAGAATAAGCTGGAGGTGCTTAAAACTGATAAAGTTTCATAATAAGCTGTACTCCTTATATTTTATGATTATCAGCTTTAAACCTTATAATTTGATATTATCAGCTTTGCTATATCGATTCGAATTTGCTCGAAACCGAAACTTTTCTGTTTCATTTCTTAAACAACTTATCTTTTCCAGTTGGTTTAATAATTGATTATTGACAAAAGAAATTCTGAACATTGCCGTTAATGATTTCACTAATGAAAAAACTTACTTGCCTTTTTTTAATTTTTATTTCTGCACTGAATGTTTCAGCACAGGATACTTATCAGCAGCGGGTAATTAATTACATCAACACTTACAAGGAATTAGCTATCGCAGAGATGAAGCGCACCGGTGTGCCGGCAAGTATTACCATTGGTCAGGGCATTATTGAAACTGAAGCCGGCAGAAGCGCTTTGGCAACCGTGGCAAATAATCACTTCGGAATTAAATGCCATGAAAACTGGAAGGGAGAAACTTACCGCTATGATGATGATGCGCCGAACGAATGTTTCAGAAAATATGATTCGCCCGAACAATCATTTAAAGACCACAGCGATTTTTTAAAAGGACGGCAGCGATATGCGTGTTTATTTCAATTAGAAATTACCGATTATATAGGCTGGTCGAAAGGATTAAAAGCGTGCGGCTATGCCACCAATCCCAAGTATGCCGAAATATTAATTTCTTCCATTGAAAAAAATAATTTGCAGCAATATGATGTTCTGGGATTGGATGCAAATTACACAGCCCATAGTAAAAACACTGACAGTTTAAACGCAATTTGTAAAATTCAAAAACAAGATCCGGAAACCTCAGCCATTGTTTCTGATTTGGTAAGCGACCCACAGCAGGGAAGAGTTTATTATTTCAACAATATAAAATGCATTGAACTTAAGCAGGGCGAAACTTTGCAAAAAGTGGCTTACGATTATGAATTAGGAATGAAAAAATTATTGAAGTACAACGACCTAAATTCAAAATCAAAAGTGCAACCGGGCGAACGGTTGTTTCTTCAACTCAAGCACCGCAACGGCGATATACCTTATCACACGGTGAAAGAAGAGGAAACCATGTTTGAAATTTCGCAACAACATGGAATACAGTTAATGTACTTATATGAAAAAAATAAAATGATTGCAGGTACACAACCCGAAGCAGGTGAGATATTGAATTTGCGAAGCGACCGAATTTCCCCACCGAAACTTCGTGTTAAACAAAAAACTGTTCAAAAAGAATTAACTTCTTACCACACCGTTTCACAGACTGAAAATATGTATGTGGTAAAAAAAGGGGACACACTTTATGCTATCTCAAAAATGTATAATCTTACTGTTGACCAACTAAAGCAACTCAACAATTTGAGCAACGATTCACTTAGCGTTGGCGATAAATTAAAAGTGAAGTAATAGTTTATTGGTTTATTAGTTCATTCGTTCCTTCGTTTTGAGGTAGTTGATTAACTGTGTTCAATTTTTTTTAATTGCATATTCAAGTGAACCAATGAACTAATAAACCAATATACCAATAAACCAATAAACGAATGAACTTATTTTCGCCCGATGGAAGAAACAATTCAGGTACACGATAAAAAATTCAGAACTTATATTTCTGCTGAAACCATTCAGCAAAGAGTAAAAGAACTGGCAGAAAAAATAAACGAACGATTCGCAGAGGAGAAGCCGATTTTTCTGGCCATACTCAATGGTTCATTCATGTTCGCTTCCGATTTAATGAAGCAGGTTAGTATACCATGCGAAATTTCTTTTGTGAAACTTGCTTCGTACCAGGGCACACAATCAACCGGACAAGTAAAAACTTTAGTAGGTCTTGATATAAATATTAAAGACAGAACGGTAATTATTGTGGAAGATATTGTTGACACCGGAAAAACACTGAATGAATTTTTGCCGGTATTAAAAGGCTTTCAACCAAAAGAAATTTTTATTTCTGCATTGTTATTTAAACCCGCCGCATTAAAGCATGATATAAAAGTTCATTACAGTTGCTTTGAAGTACCCAATGATTTTTTGGTTGGCTACGGATTAGATTATGATGGCTACGGAAGAAACCTTCCGGCAATTTATCAATTGTGTTAGTGCAGTACTTCCAGTTTCAAAGTTTCTATTCTGGTTTTGTTTTGAATGGTTAAAAAGTAAATACCATTTTCTAATGCAGTTGATTTTAACTGAATTGAATTATTGCCACTTTTTAATTTTTCAACAGAAATTAAAATTACCCGACCTGATAAATCAGTCAGTTTAATTTTTACCTCTTCATTATCTGCTGAATAAATAATTAGAGTAGCATAGGAAGAACTTGGGTTAGGAAATAATTTTGATTGAATAGCAGAATTTGAAAAACTATTAATTGTTAAAGCAATAGCGGCAGAATCACTTTCAGAAAATTCATCAGTATCAGTTGAATCAGAATAGTGTGCTATATACTTTTCGCAATTATCGTAAACTGAATCAAGCTGCCACCTGAAATCTCCCCGGATACTTCTATCGGCCAGTTCGCAGGCTCCGGCAGCATATAATAATTTCTGATCAACACTGTCCGGAATTAGCACATCTCTTATAGTAATTCTATTGTAGGGTGTATAGCAGGCATTATCTGGTAAGCCGGGATAAACAGAATCCATAACATATTCCAAGTACGATTTATCAGGGTTTAAGCGGGGTAAATTTGTTTGATTAGTGACAAATTTTAAATATTGATTTAATATTCCCGGATGGTCAGGAGAATTAATATAATGGTCGTTGTTTTTAGCGGTAATCATAAATAAAATGTCAGGTCGCTTCAACGAAATAGAATCCATCCAATATTCGCCATTTCGCCATTTCCAAAAATCTTTTGCCTCTTGAAAAGTTGGAATATAGAAGGGTTTTGGATTTGGAATTAATCCGAGTGAAAAGCCGAGTTCAATAATTTTCTGACTGTAATAAGCTCTTTCGGAAATGCCACTTCCATAAATTAGCGGTTCCAGTTTATAATCAACCGAATCATTGGGGTTATCATTATTATCATTATCAAAATAAAATCCGGCAAGCGTATCGAAAGTTAAATTATAATTGAAATAAAGCGTGTCGCAATATTTCAGTTTTGAATAATCAAAAACACCTGTTGTATCATTATATGCAAGGTTGGAAGTGGGAGCGCTGCTTCCAAAATTCGTATTCCCCATATCGGCCAGAATATTTCCATCGCCAACCGGTGTTTCCCAATTACAAATCCATTTCAATCCTGGCAGTTGGTTTCCGTAAATTCCGGCAACAGCAAACGAAATATTTCCTCCATTAGAACCGCCAACCAATCCCACATTTTCATAATTTGGAGCGACCGGTACAAGTTCATTTAAATATTTTCCATTATTATTTGTTGTTTCTCCGCTGCAAAATTTAATTACATCTTTTAATGCAGCAATGCAATCAGGGCCTCGTAAATCATAAGTTCCTCCACTTAAAATTGGTCCGATTCCGCCTCCCGGAAAATGAAAAAATACCTGTATAAATCCGAAGTGAGCAATAACTGCCGAATAATTTAAAATAATTCCAGTAGCCCCTTTCCCTCCTGCAACAACAATGGCTATTGGAGCTCCACAGGTATCGTACCTGGCCGAATCGGGATAATAAATTAATAATGCAATACCCGTAGAATCAGCAACTGTTGATGGAATGTTGGTTAGAACAGGAGTGTTTTGCGAAAAGCAATCAGTACTGATCAGGAAAAAAGAAAAGATAAGAATTCTGATTCGCATTCGGTTTTGTAAGCCTTATTTTAAATTTGAGCGACTAAAGTAATTAAACAATTCATGTTTGCAATCGAAAAATGCATGAACTGAAAAAATGGTAGGCTGAATGAGCTTCGTAAAACTGTATGCTCCGTTAGGTTGAAGTAAAATTCATCCAGTCAATTACTGACTGTAACGATTTGGCAGGCTCTTCCAACATTCCCATGTGGGCACTTTGTTCAAGCATACAAATGATTGCAGTAGTTGGAAGATGAGTCATCATCATGCTTCGTTCAAACGGAATGGCTAAATCTTTTTCACCAATTATCATAAGCACGGGCAGATTTGTTCCCTTCAGTACTTCAGATAAATCATTTCGGGCTGCCATCGCCAACGATGAGTTGGCAATTGATTGTTCAGAAATGGTTGCGGCTTTTTCTTCCAACGAAAAAATTAATTCATTATTTTTTTCGACAAACTCCGGAGTAAACAATGTTGGAAAAAGTTGATCGGCAAATGCTCGGCTACCGTTTTTTAAAACAAACTCGGCCACTTTTTTCCGAGTTTCTTTTTTTAATTCATCATCCGCAAAACATGAACTGTGAAATAGTCCGATGCCTTTTAATTGGTCAGCATATTTATTGGCAAAGGCCAGAGTTACATACCCACCCATTGAGTGCCCGAGCAAAAAGCACTTTTCAATTTGTTCTTCATTCAAAACAGCAAGTACGGCTTCAGCCATCAACACCATCGAGGTATGATTTTTTCCGGGCAACGATTTTCCGAATCCCGGTAAGTCAATACAAATGATTTTAGTTTTTGGCAGAAGTGGTTGTTTGAATTCGCTCCAGATATTTTTGTCTTCACAAAAACCGTGAAGTAGCAAAAGTGTTTCGCCCGCACCTTCAACGGAATAGCTGATGGTTGATTCTAAATGTTGAATTGTTTTTTCCATAATAATTTTGAGGCTAATGTAGAATCATTGAACATTACAATTCAAATCTTACTTTTCGCCCACAGAAAAAATCTTAATGAAGAAAATAATTTTTGCCGCACTCCTCCTTCCACTCTTAATTCTTAATTCTGAAATCTCAAATGCTCAAACAACCTTCCCAATAAACGGAACACACGATGAGCGCGAAGGGAATTATGCATTTACGCATGCAACCATTACGGTTGACTACCAAACATTTTTGAGTGATGCAACGATGCTGATTCATGATGGAAAAATTGTTGCTGTTGGAAATACAGTTACAATTCCTGCCGGTGTAACCGTGATTGATTGCAAGGGAAAATTTATTTATCCGTCGTTCATTGATTTGTTCAGCGATTATGGAATGGCAAAAACAGAATCAAGGCCAAATGAGCGCGGACCACAATTTCTGAGTAATAAATCAGGCGCATACAATTGGAATCAGGCAATTATGCCGGAAGTGAATGGAGCTGATTTTTTTCATGGAGATGAAAAGCAATCAGCGGGTTTACGCACGCTTGGTTTCGGTGCGGTGCTCACTCATCGCATGGATGGAATTATGCGTGGCACCGGTGCAGTGGTACTTGCAGGAAATGAAAGCGACAATGAAATGTTGTTGCGTGGAAATGTGGCTTCGTTTTATTCGTTCAATAAAGGAACAAGCACGCAGGATTATCCTTCGTCGCTCATGGGTAGCATTGCTTTGATGCGACAAACATTTTATGATGCACAGTGGTATAAATCCGGAGGCAATCAGGATGAAAAAAATATTTCGCTCGAAGCGCTGTATAATCAATTATCGCTTCCACAAATTTTTCAGGTGGATAATGACCTCAGTGTTTTGCGTGCCGATAAAATTGGCGATGAGTTCGGAATTAAATTTATTATCAAAGGAGTTGGAGATGAATACAAACGATTGGATGAAATAAAAGTCGCAGGCAATGCACTTATTGTTCCCATCAATTTCCCAAAACCATACAATGTTAACGACCCGAACGATGCTGATTTGATTTCACTTTCAGAGCTAATGAATTGGGAACAAGCGCCTGCCAATCTTTTTCGAATCAATAAAGCAGGAATAAATTTTTGCATCACGAAGCAAGGATGCAGTGATGATGCCTTCTGGAAAAATTTGCGCAAGGCCATTGCTTATGGTTTGAATGAATCGGATGCACTGAAGGCACTCACTTATACTCCTGCACAGCTTTCAGGTGAGTGGAACAATTTAGGTTCATTAGAAAAAGGCAAGCTTGCGAATTTTATCATTTGTTCCGATTCCATTTTCAATGATGAAAATATTATTTATCAGAATTGGGTGAAAGGAAAAATGTATCGTGTGAATGACGAGCAAATTTCATCAATGAAAGGCGAATACAATTTCACCTTGAACAGAATGGGTGCAATAAAACTCACCATTGAAAATCCTTCTTCCAATTCCGGGCAATTGCAATTTCACGATTCAACAAAAGCAGATGTAAAATTTTCACTCAATGATAATCTCATTTCGCTTTCGTTCGCTATGCCGAAAGATTCTTCTAAACAATTGTATCGGCTGAATGGATTTATCTCTAATGAAAAATGGCAGGGAAAAGGTTTAGACCCGAAAGGAAATGATGTTGTATGGACAGCAACAAGAACAGTTTATGCAAAGGCGAAAAGTGATTCTGCAAAAAAAGAAATCAAGAAACCCGAATTCGGGAAAGTGATTTATCCATTCAACGCATATGGATGGGATACAATTCCGAAACAAGAAACTGTTCTCTTCAAAAACGCTACCGTGTGGACGAATGAAGCCGATAGTATTTTGCTCAACACAGATGTATTGATCAGCAATGGAAAGATTCAGCAAATCGAAAAAAATATTTCTTCGCCTGAAAATGCAAGAGTAATTGATGCGACCGGAAAATTTCTGACATCAGGAATTATTGACGAGCATTCGCACATTGCTATTTCGCAGGGAGTGAATGAAGGAACGCAATCCATTACATCCGAAGTTCGCATTGGTGATGTGGTGTATTCGGAAGACATAAATATTTACCGCAACCTTGCGGGTGGTGTTACAACCTCTCACTTATTGCACGGCTCGGCAAATGCAATTGGCGGGCAAACACAATTGATAAAACTCCGCTGGGGTTATGCGCCTGAGCAAATGAAATTCGGTGGCTGGCCCGGCTTTATAAAATTTGCACTCGGCGAAAATGTGAAGCAATCAAATTGGGGCGACCGCAACACGGTCCGCTTTCCGCAAACACGAATGGGTGTGGAGCAAATGATGTTCGATGGATTTATCCGTGCGCGCAAGTATCAAAGTGATTGGGATAAATGGAATTTAACTTCTGTAAAAAATAAAACAACACTTACAGCACCTCGTCGCGATTTGGAATTGGATGCGCTTTCAGAAATACTTTATGCAAAAAGATTTATCACCTGTCACTCGTATGTGCAGAGCGAAATAAATATGCTGATGAAAGTAGCCGACAGCATGCGCTTTCAGATGAACACTTTCACTCACATACTTGAAGGATACAAAGTGGCCGACAAGATGAAGGAGCACGGTGTATTTGCTTCTTCGTTTTCTGACTGGTGGGCATACAAGTACGAAGTGTATGATGCCATTCCGCACAATGCAGCAATATTGACTAAAGTCGGTGTGGTTACCGCAATAAATTCTGATGATGCAGAAATGGCGCGCCGCCTGAATCAGGAGTCGGCAAAGTCAATTAAATACGGTGGGCTCAGTGAAATGGAAGCGTGGAAACTCTGCACACTCAATCCCGCGAAGATGTTGCATGTGGATGGTAAAGTCGGAAGTATCAAGACCGGAAAAGATGCCGACCTTGTTTTGTGGAACAATAATCCGCTCAGTATTTATTCAAAACCTGAATACACTTTTGTAGATGGAATTTGTTTTTTTAGTTTGCAGCTCGACCAGCAAAAGCGCGACTTCATAAAATCAGAACGCACACGACTGATTAATAAAATGATTGAAGCAATTAAAAATGGTGAGCGCCCGCAGGAGTTAAATCATAACTTCAATTTGCTTTATGAGTGCGATACTGAGTGTGATGGAAATCAGATTGGGGGAAATTGATATTTTCATTCCGCAATAAAATTATTTCCGGCATTCACTTCTATTTTTGCATTCTTGATTTACCGCCCATTCAATGAAAGAATTTCTATCGCAAAAAATACTTGACAATTCAGTTGAACAATACGCATGGTTCTTCGGAATTCTGATAGTTGTATTCTTATTTAAGAGATATTTATCCGGATTGCTTGGCACTTTGATTTATAATTTTTTTCGCCGGTACACACGCGAAAACAGAGTGAAACAATTTAATGCACTCATCTTTCGTCCGGCTTCATGGTTAATAATTTTATTAACTGCTTCATTCACCTTTCAATTATTAAAATTTCCGAATGCATGGCAGATGGAAATTTTTGATACGGGCCTGAAATTAATTTTATCTCGATTACTCGCCACTGTTATTGCCCTCACATTTACCTGGGTGCTGTTGCGTGTGATTGATTTTATCACCATCATTTTAAAGGATCGGGCAGAACTTACTGAATCAAAAATGGACGATCAGCTGGTTCCATTCATCAAAGACATGCTGAAAATTTTTGTGGTATTAATAAGCACCGGAATAATTCTTGGCGCAATACTTCACTTCAATGTTGCCGGAATATTAACCGGTTTAGGAATTGGCGGATTGGCGCTTGCACTTGCCGCACAGGATACGCTTGCTAATTTATTTGGATCAATTACTATTTTTTTAGATCGCCCGTTTACGGTTGGCGATATTGTAAAAGTGGGAGAGGTAACCGGCACGGTGGAGAAAGTGGGTTTCAGAAGCACACGATTACGCACAACGGAAAAAACATTTGTCACCATTCCGAATAAAAAAATGACCGACTCAAGTGTCGATAATCTCACCTTACGAACTCATCGGCGGGTGAATATGGTAGTTGGTTTAAGTTATGATACAAGCACCGATCAATTAAAAAATATAATCTGTGACATACAAAATTATTTTGACACAAAAACAGAAATGCCTGATGAGAATTTTGTTCGATTTGACTCGTTTAATGAAAGCGCAATTAACCTGATGATTGAATATTTTTTACCGCAAACTGAATATATTTTGTTTATGAAGCGCAAAGAGGAAATTAATTTTATGATATTGGAAACCATTCAGAAACATGGCGCAATGATTGCGCATCCAACAAGAATTATCAAAAATGAAAAACTATAAATCAGGGTAATTGATTTTTAAAAACCAAAATATTTATTAATGAATTTATATCACTCTCCCTTAAAAACCGGCTTTCTTTTTTCAATAAAAGCAGTAACACCCTCCTTGTTATCAGCACTGTTGCCGGCAATTTCCTGGCAATAGCTTTCGTATTCCAACATGGATTCTAAATCAGAATTGTAAGAACGGTTCAGCATTTTCTTTATTAAGCCGATTGCTTTTGTTGGAGCGTTCGAATAGTAATCAGTGAATTTTTTTACTTCACTATCTAACTCTTCCAATTTCACAACGCGGTTTACCATTCCCATTTGTACGGCTTCTGTTGCTGTAATTTTTGTTCCCATGGTGCTGTATTCAAATGCTCTTGCTAAACCAACCACACGAGGTAAAAAGAAGGTGGAACCCGAATCAGGCACTAATCCAACATTGATAAATACTTCAATGAGTGTCGCATTTTCAGTAGCAACAATTACATCGCATGCAAGTGCGATTGAACAACCTGCACCGGCAGCTACACCATTCATGCGACATATAATCGGCTTCGGCATATTACGCATGGCGCGTATAATTGGGTTATATCTTTTGTCGAGTGACTCTTTAAAACTCCGGTTACCTGCTGCTGCAGCGGCTTTCAAATCCTGACCTGAGCAAAATGCTTTTCCTGCTCCCGTGAGAATAACCACTCTTACTTCTTTATTTTTTTCTGCTTCCTTCAAAGCATCCTGCAATTCAAAACTCATTTCGTCATTGAATGCATTATATACATCAGGGCGATTAAGTGTGATGGTTCCTACGCCATCTTTTATTTCAAGTAGAATTGTATTGAATGCCATTCTAAAAATTTTTCGTGGTCGAAAATAAACTGAAAATTGTCACAACCATTCCGAATAAATTATTTCCTATTTAAATTTCATCAATTACATTCGTAAAAAATTATCAGGATGCAAATTTCCCCATCATTAGCAAAAAAGATTTCAGCTTACACAACACTTGCAACAGCTTTTTTAGCAGGAAGAAATGAAGCCAACGGGCAGATCATTTATACTGATGTGATTCCGGATACCACATTCAACCAAAATTTTGGAATGTATGGTCTTGATTTAAATAACGATGGACAAAATGATTTTAAAATCAGACTTTTAAAATATTCAGGTTCCAGCACAAGCTCAAGTTCAAGTTCAGGTTCAATACAAGCTGTTGGGGCAGCCGGACCTGTTGGAAATTCTGTAATGGGAAGCATTATCTCTTTTTCCGGGTCAAATATTTATATGGCAAATGCACATGCAATGGGCGACACGATTGGTGTCAATCAAGAATGGCAGGCATGTTCCGATTCATCTTTTTCCTCTTCGAGTTCAACTTCAAGTTTTAATGCTTCAATGATAATGGCAGCAAGTGTTCCTAATTATGGGATAGTGCTTGGTAATTGGTTGGGAGCACAGGATAAATTTCTAGGGTTAAAATTTAAGATTGGCGCTTCAAATTATTATGGTTGGGCTCGACTTGATGTTGACACCATTGCCACTGATTGGTCATTCACAATAAAAGATTATGCATACAATGCCGAACCCGATAGCCAGATTTTAGCTGGTCAACTATTTCCAACTTCTGTTGCAGAAATTAAAACTGCTGATAAAGATTTGTATAAAATTAAAACCGTTAATAACTTGCTTTTTCTTTCATTAAACAGTATTGAATTTATTAGTTCGAAGCTCACTATTTATACTATTTCAGGAGCGGAAATCAGAACCGAAGAATTATTGGATATTGAAACTCCTTTAAAATTAAGAGATATTGGTAAAGGTGTTTATTTAATAAAAGTGGTGAAGGGAGAAAAGCAGCAGATAAAAAAGGTGGTTGTAAATTATTAATATCAGAAAGTCAATCGGAAAGCTACTACCTGCAGCATAAAACCAACAAAGTATCCGAGATAAACATCAGCATCTTTGTGTGCGTTAAGAATTAAACGACTGGTTCCTACTGCACCCGCAATAATTGCTACAAGCATTAATGATGGAATAATATCATGGGCAGAAAAAAAGGCGTTGCCAAATGCCAATCCGAGCAATGCGCCCATGCCGGTTGCATGTAAACTTATTTTGCGAAATAGATTTATTACAAAAGCTGCGCTCGCTGATAAACAAGCACCAAGCATGATCACACTCAGCAATAATGGATCGCCGCTGTTGCGGAAAACAGAAAAAGTCCAGATATAAAAAACCAAAGTGCTGATGTAAGGAATGATTCGCTCCTTAGCATCGTCCATAATAAATGATTTTATAAAGCCAAGCTGGTACATGACCATCAAACTGAAAACAGGAAATAAAAAAGTATTCAGAAAAACTTTGAGTATTGGAATCCAGGTATAAGAACCATAGTTGCCAAATAAAAACGGATTGGTATAAATGACCAATGCAAACGAATAAGTCGGTAGAAACAACGGGTGAAATACATAAGTAAAAAATTTAGCCGCGGTCTTCATCAGAGCTCTCTGCGCAATCGGGCAACAGGAATATTTAACTGCTCACGATATTTTGCAACAGTACGGCGAGCAATGTTGTACCCTTTTTCACGGAGCAATTCAGTGAGTCGTTCATCAGCCAATGGTTTCTTTTTATCTTCTAAGTCAATGAGGTCGCTGAGAATTTTTTTCACTTCGCGGGTACTTACTTCTTCTCCGCTATCAGTACTCAATGATTCGCTGAAAAAGAATTTCAATTTGTAAGTAGCGAATTCTGTTTGCACATACTTGCTGTTCGCCACACGGCTGATAGTTGAAATATCCATACCGATTCGTTCGGCAATATCTTTCAATATCATCGGGCGCATTTGTGTTTCGTCGCCGGTAAGAAAAAATTCGTATTGGTATTCCATGATGGTGTGCATCACTGAATAAAGTGTGTTGTATCGTTGCGTAATAGCATCAATAAACCATTTTGCCGAATCCATTTTCTGCTTGATGAAGATTAGCGCCTCCTTCGATTTTTTATCACCACTCTTTTTATAATCCTTCATCATTGCTTTAAATCCATTGCTGATTCGAAGTTCAGGAATGTTCATATTGTGCAAAGTGATTTCCAGTTTGCCGTCGTTATTCGTAATAAAAAAATCAGGAACAATAAATGATTGTGTATTGATGCTTTCAGCAAACGCGCTTCCGGGTTTGGGATTCAGGTGAATGATTTCATTCATCACCAATTTGAATTTCTTATCGTCTATCTCTAAATGTTTTTGAAGTTTGTCGTAATGCTTTTTTACAAACTCATCAAAATAATCGGTGACCACACGAATGGCGAGCTTGTCAATTTCGGTATTTGTTTCAGCTTGTTTTCTTTTCAGTTGCAATAACAAACATTCTTTCAAATCACGAGCGCCCACTCCAGGCGGATCAAGCAAATGAATAGTTTTTAAAAGTTCATCAAGTTTTTCGTAAGTGGTTATAATGTTTTGGGAGAAACTTAAATCATCCACCATTGCATCAATCGGCCGGCGCAGGTATCCGTCTTCATCAATACTTCCAATGATGTAATGCACCAATTCCAAATCTTCTTCTTGCAACTCCAGCATGCCCGCTTGTTCTTCTAAATATTCATGAAAACTGCGTTGAACCGGAATGGGCACTCCTTGTTTTTCTTCGTCTTCAGAATAGGCATCTCCGCGTGTTCTGTAATCTGCCACCTCATCTTCATCCATGTAATCGCTGATATCTACCTCAGTATCGTCAACCGAAGTATCAGTTATATCTTCAGTAGTATCATCATCAATAGTGTCGTCCTTCTCCGCTTTTTCTTCATTTACAATTTCCGGAATTTCTTCTGTTGGTTCTTCAGGTACATCATCCTCACTGTTCACCGATTCTTTTTCATCGGCTTCTTCCGGTGCGCCTTCTTCCAATGCCGGATTCGCCTCCAACTCTTCTTTAATCCGTTCTTCCAGATTTGCCGCAGGAATCTGCAGCAGTTTCATTAACTGAATCTGTTGCGGCGACATTTTCAAAAACATCTTCTGATGCATTCCTTGTTTAAGCATACAATCGTTTAATCACCCGCCAAAAATAGAATGAAGAAGCCAACCATTTATACTTTGGTAATAATGTTGGCAGAAAGAATTGGAAATCATTTGGCAATAGTTTGTTTTGCAAAACATGAAGAGATGGTTATCACTTGCAATTATCTGGCTGGCAGTTTTATTACTCCTTTTCATTTTGGAGAAAGGAATATTTCTCCTCTACTTTTTTCAGAAAACTTCGAAGCTTTCATTTTCTGATATCATTGGCGTTTTCACTTATGGTTTGTGGTTGGATATTTCTTTAACTTCTTATCTGATAACTATTCCACTCGTTTTCTTTTTAATTCAATTATTGATTGAAAAGAGAATGATGCCTTTGTTTTTTAAAATTTATTTGCCAATTATTTTTTTTATAATCGGATTATTGTTCGTTGGCGATTTAGGAATTTATGAAAACTGGGGCACCAAGTTGAATGTGCGAGCGATTCAAAATATTTTAACTCCGAAAGAGATGATGGCATCAGCAGGTGCATCCCCGGTTTGGTTGTATATACTTATAATTATTGCACATATTATTTATGGGTGGTATGCGGCTAAATATTTAAGCAACAAAAAATTTGCATCTGCGATCGGCGGAATCAGGTGGCTGAATGTTCCGTACTTTATACTGATGAGCGGATTTGCTTTTCTTGGCATTCGAGGCGGTTGGCAGGTTGCCCCGTTAAATGAAAGCAGCGCCTACTTTTCGCAAAATGCTTTTGCCAATCATGCAGCGATTAATTCAACCTGGTATGCCATTCAATCCATCATCAACATAAGAAAATATGATAATCACAATCCATATAAATTCATGAGTGATGAAAAAGCAAAATCATTGGTGGCAGATTTATATCAATCGAAAATAGATTCTTCATTAAGAATATTTAAAACGGATAAACCGAATATTATTGTAATTCAGATTGAAAGTTATGGTGCAGATGTAGTGAAAGAGTTGGGTGGCATGGAAGGACTTACACCAAAACTTTCAAAAATTATCAGCGAAGGATTGTTGTTCGAAAATATTTATGCAAGCGGTTTCCGCACCGATCAGGGATTGGTTGCCATGCTTTCGGGTTTTCCGGCACAGCCGAATGTGAGCATTATCTGGAATACAGAGAAGCAGGAAAAATTACCAACCATCACACAAAAAATAAAACAGGCGGGTTATATTACGCAACTGATTTATGCAGGCGATATTTTATTCAGCAACATGAAAGCATTTGTGGTGCACAATGGTTTTGAACAAATAATTACTGAAAATGATTTTGCTATTTCAGACCGCACCTCAAAATGGGGAGTGTATGATGGAGTTATGTTTCAGCGTGCTATAAAAGAAATCAACGAATTGAAATCTCCGTTTTTTAGTTATCTTATCACACTCACCAGTCACGAACCGTATGAAATTCCCACCAACCCAAAATTTCCGGGCAACGATGCAGCAGAAAAATTTAAGAGTGCTTGTTATTATACTGATGAAACGATAGGCGAATTTTTTAACGAAGCAAAAAAACAACCCTGGTACGCAAACACTGTTTTTATTTTATGTTCCGACCATGGCCATCGCTATCCATATAATCGGGAAACATACATGCCTTCTGTTCATCACATTCCAATGATAATGGCGGGTGGCGGTTTGAATGATAGTTTAAAAGGAAAAAGAATTTCATCAATCGGTTCGCAAACTGATATTGCTTCAACTCTGCTTCATCAATTGGAAATTAATGCTGAAGATTTTGTCTGGAGTAAAAATTTGTTAAATACTTCAGAAAAAAATTTCACATACTATTCTTTCGATGATGGTTTTGGTTGGGTTAGCCGGAATGACACCATTGCATACAGTAACACTTTTAAAAATTTGTCGTGGCCATATAATTCGACTGATTCGCTTCACTCTTCCTTAGATACTGCCAAAGCCTACCTGCAAACTTTGTTTGAAGCGTATTTGAAGTATTGAAATAAATTCAGAGAGAAGTTTTTTTCAGTTGATTTCAGTAATTTTTTTCTTCACCAACTCGACAAATTCAGCAAATTCATTTTCCTTAAAATTTTCTTTCGGAAAAATATAGAATGACATTTTACTGATATATACCAGCACAATGTTTTCCTTCATGGTAGCTTTTATTATTTCGTTCCATTTTACTGTTGCCGATTTATCATCCGCAGCGAGGCGAATATTATTTTCGGTAATTTCAATATCTATTGGATGTAAATTGTTTTTATGTTTTTTGAATAAGCGCTTTCCCAATGTATTCATAATGTAAAAATGAACGCCAATTACTAAAATACCATAAGCTACAAAAGTGTAAATCATTAGTTCGTGTCCTGCAATTCCTTTCATCATCATGAAAAGCACGCCTGTCCAAATCAACAAAATTCCGAACCACAATAAAATGCGCCCGCGAACCGGATAATTTTTTTTGTAATGAAGCTTGTTTGCTGCCTGCAAATTTTCTGCTGAGTAAGTAAACTGAATGTTAATCGGTAATGCCATGCGGCAAAGCTAATTTGAAGATTTGAAAATTTGGAGATTTGAAAATTAATTGCCACCAAATATTTAATTCTGAGTAATTTTTATAGTTTAATCTGTGATTTTTTTTAGTTCATATTTGAAACTTAATCATCAAATTTTCAAATCTCCAAATTTTCAAATTACTCTCTGTTATTTTCGCGCTATGGAAGAAACACAAGGCAGAACTGAAATAAGCGAACTCGGCGAATTCGGGTTAATAAAATACCTGACTAAGAATTTTGAATTACAAAATGTAACCAGCAAAGTGGGAGTTGGTGATGATGCCGCTGTGCTTGACCTTTCAGGGAAACAAACAGTATTGACAACCGATTTATTAATGGAAGGAATTCATTTTGATTTGACTTATGTTCCATTAAGGCATCTTGGATATAAAGCAATAGTTGTGAATTTATCAGATGTGTATGCTATGAATGCGGAGCCGCAACAGGTAACGGTTTCCATTGCAATCAGCAATCGGTTTTCGCTGGAAGCATTGCATGAATTGTACGAAGGCATTCATCATGCATGCGAACATTATAAAGTTGATTTGGTTGGTGGTGATACAAGCAGCAGCAAATCCGGATTGGTGATTTCTGTTACTGCCATTGGTTTGGTTGATGAAAATAAAATCACCTTACGAAACACTGCCAAGGAACATGATTTGATTTGTGTGAGCGGCGATTTGGGAGGTGCTTATCTTGGGTTGCAAATATTAGAAAGAGAAAAAAGATTGTATTTAGAAAACCCGAATATTCAACCAAACCTGGAAGACCAGCAATACATTATTAGTCGCCAACTGAAACCCGAAGCAAGAAAAGATGTGGTTGAATTGCTGGAGAAATTAGATGTCCTGCCAACTTCCATGATTGATATATCAGATGGATTGTCTTCGGACTTATTGCATATCTGCACGCAATCGAATGTTGGATGTGCGGTGTATGAGGAAAAAATTCCAATCTCGGAAGAAGCATATCAGCAGGCGATAAAATTTAATCTCGACCCGGTAACTTGTGCACTCAATGGCGGAGAAGATTATGAATTGCTTTTCACCATTAAACAAGATGACTTCGAAAAAATAAAGGACCATCCTGATTTTTCTGTTATTGGTCACATTACCGATGGTTCACTTGGAACCAAACTCATTACTAAAGGAAATAATATTCACGACCTAACTGCTCAGGGTTGGAATGTGCTTAAGAAAAATCACTAAGCAAATTTTTATATAAAAAAAATGTTGAAACACTTTTTTTTCAGCAGAACTATTTCTGTGATTCGTTAATTTACTTTGTGAAGAAGAAAGTGATGCATGTCCGGCCAATATAATTTACTCGAAACACCTATTGAATATCTGAAAGGAGTTGGGCCATCGCGCGCCGAAACTTTAAAGAAAGAACTGGAAATATTCACCTTCGGTGATTTGCTCATGCACATGCCTTTCCGATATGTTGACCGCACTAAAATTTATAAAGTGCGCGAGGTTAATCCGCTTTCACAGTATGTTCAGTTGAAAGGAATATTAAAAGACATTGATGTTGCAGGCGATAAACACAAAAAGCGAATGATTGCAAATCTGGTTGATGAAACCGGAACCATTGAACTCGTGTGGTTTGCCGGAGTGAAGTGGATGAAGGAATCGTTAGTGGAAGGAAAAGAATACATCGTGCTTGGCAAGCCAACCGTGTTCGGAAAAAAAATGAATATTGTTCATCCGGATATTACTTCAACAGAAGATGAAAAAAATTCTAATGCCGGAATACTGCAACCATTTTATCCTTCCACCGAAAAACTAAAAGCAAAAAGTTTAGACAGCAAAGGAATTTCTAAACTTTCACGAACGCTCTTTCAACAAGTTGCTGCATCCGACCTTCCGGAAATTATTCCGAAAAATATACTGGAGAAATTTCGTTTGCCTTCGCGCTACGATTCATTTCAGCAAGTGCATTTCCCATCCAATGAATATGAATTGGAACGCGCACGACAGCGATTGAAGTTTGAAGAATTATTTTTTATTCAACTTAAATTATTACAGGTAAAAATCGGACGACAGGAAAGTTCAGTTGGTTTTGTATTTAATAAAGTCGGAGATTTTTTCAATCGGTTTTATAAAGAGAAACTTCCATTCGCGTTGACTGATGCACAGAAAAAAGTGATTAAGGAAATAAGAATTGATCTTGTTTCAGGCAAGCAAATGAATCGGTTGTTGCAGGGCGATGTTGGGAGCGGAAAAACTGTTGTCGCACTCAGTGTTATTCTTCTTGCGTTAGATAACGGAATGCAATCGTGCTTTATGGTGCCGACAGAAATTCTGGCGCAACAACATTTTCAATCCATTAAAGAATTGGTGGAAGGATTGGGAATAAATATTTCTCTTTTAACTTCTTCCACAAAAACAAAGGAGCGAAGAAAAATTCATGAAGGAATTTTATCAGGTGAAATTCATTTACTCATCGGCACTCATTCGCTGATTGAAGATACGGTTCAGTTTAAAAATCTGGGTTTAGTAATTATTGATGAGCAGCATCGTTTCGGAGTGGAACAGCGCGGAAAAATGTGGACGAAGAATAATAATCCGCCACACATTTTAGTCATGACCGCCACTCCGATTCCTCGAACTCTTGCCATGACTTTGTATGGCGATTTGGATGTATCGGTCATTGATGAATTGCCACCCGGAAGAAAACCAATTAAAACTGTTCATTACGATGATAATGCACGCATGCGAGTATTCGGTTTCATGCGCGAACAAATAATGAAGGACCGGCAGATTTATGTGGTCTATCCATTGATTGAAGAATCAGAAAAATTAGATTATAAATACCTGATGGATGGATTTGAAAGTATATCGCGCGAATTTCCATTGCCACAATTTGCCGTGAGTATTGTGCATGGAAAAATGAAAAACGAAGACCGTGATTTTGAAATGCGGCGTTTTATTAAACGCGAAACTCAAATCATGATTGCCACCACAGTGATAGAAGTAGGAGTGAACATTCCGAATGCAAGTGTGATGGTGATTGAAAGCGCTGAACGGTTTGGCTTATCACAATTGCATCAACTGCGAGGAAGAGTGGGAAGAGGTGCTGAACAATCGTATTGCATTTTAATGACCGAACGAAAATTAAATCCGGTTGCACGAAGGCGAATGCAAACAATGGTAGAAACCAATGATGGATTTAAAATAGCAGAAGTGGATATGGAACTCCGAGGCCCAGGCGATATGGAAGGAACACAACAAAGCGGAGTATTGAATTTGCGGATTGCAGATTTAATTCACGACCAGAAAATATTACTGGCAGCAAGAAAAGAAGCCGAAATTATTTTAGAAAATGATGACCACCTGCAATTTCCCGAACATCAATCGCTCGCAATATTTCTGTTGCATCAGCAACAACGAAAGGGTGGGTGGAGTAAAATTTCTTAAAGGGAAATTATAAATGATAAAAGATAAAGGATAAATTTTGATGAACTTGATTTGCGCTTTATTAATTCGATGAAATATTTTTCAATACTATTTTATGCAATCAATTTTTCTGCTTCTTCATATTCTTAGGCCAAAGCGGTTTTCCTTTTGCAGATGAACCACTTGTTCCGGTAACGGCGCCATCCATGTATGCAGGGCAGGTTGTCTTTGGGCTGCAGGCAATAAAACCTGAACTCAGGAAAATAAAAATGAGCAACAAAAAAATCTGTTTTTGTTTTTTTAGGATGAGCATGCTTAAAATTTTTATTCTGTTACGATTCAAAAGTAGAAAGTTTTTGTGCTTAAAAAATTCTTGTTGATAACGGTGCACACTTTTAATGTATCGCAATCAATAATAGTTCCACTTAAATTTTTCAACAGCAATTTCATAAATGATAAAATGTTTGATTCTTTGAAACTATTGCAGGCATTGAATTTCAAGATGAGTTAATGATTTATGCTTTCTGATTTATTATTTATGCTATTTGTTAAATGCAACCGATAGTACAAATGACAAAAACAAGCACTTCGCTGTTATCCACAGCCAGAGCAGTTTACAGAGAACAGTTTAAAATTAATCATTTGAAAAATTGTAAAACACTTTTACATTTAAGGTGTAAATTTTTAATCACCCTAAATTTTTTAAACCATGAACAAAGGAGATTTAATTAACAAGATCAGCGCAGAAGCGAAGATCAACAAAACACAAGCTGGTGCTGCATTGAATGCATTCATCGGCACCACTATGACTTCATTGAAAAAAGGCGATAAGCTGACATTGGTTGGTTTCGGCACTTTCTCGGTGAACAAACGCTCGGCTCGCATGGGTCGCAATCCGCAAACCGGAAAGGCGATAAAGATTGCGGCTAAAAAAGTAGTGAAATTTAAAGCAGGAAAAGAGTTCGCTGCTAAAGTGAGATAATAAATACCAAACCAAAACCCGGAAAGGAAGCAAGGCAATTTGTCTTGCTTCTTTTCATTTATAGGAATCTGATTTTACGAATGACTTTTGAGAGTGCTTTATTTCAGTTAAGTTTGCCCACCAATAAAAAAACAAACTAAAAAAATAATTATGGGAAGAGGAGATAAAAGAACCGCAAAAGGAAAACGCTTTAAAGGTTCATACGGAATCAGCCGACCACAAAAAGCAGTGAAATCAGCTGCAGTTAAAACTGCTGCACCTGTTGCTGCAAAGAAAACTGCCGCACCTGCTGCTGCAAAGAAAGCTGCTGCTCCCAAAAAAGCGGCCGCAAAAAAGAAAGCTGAATAATATCAGTTGAAACCCCTTTGTTAAATCGAAGGGGTTTTTATTTTATGGAGATAAACGCTCCAGTTTCCATTCGCCTTCATTCATAAAAGTATATCGCAGGCGATCGTGCAGGCGCGATGTTCTCCCCTGCCAGAATTCTATTGACGATGGAATTACTTTGAAGCCACCCCAATATTGAGGTTTCGGAATTTCTTTTCCTTCAAATTTTTTTTCAATCTCTGCATATTTAGTATCAAGCTCACTTCTGTTGTCTAAAACAGAACTTTGTGCTGAACACCATGCACCCAATTGGCTTTCGCGCGGGCGCAATTGAAAATAGTTTACTGATTCTTCTGTCGGAATTTTTTCTACTCTTCCTTCAATTCTAATTTGTCGTTGCATTGGCAACCATAAAAAAACCATTGCTGCATACGGGTTCCAGGTGAGTTCTTTTCCCTTGCGGCTTTCGTAGTTGGTGAAAAAAACAAACGAATTATTTTCCACTCCTTTCAATAACATTACCCTTGCCGATGGTTTATAATCAACCATGGCTGTTGAAAGTATAAAAGCGTTTGGTTCGGGAATTTTTTCACTCACCGCTTCATCAAACCACTGCTGAAACTGAACGATTGGATTTGTGTCAATCATTGTTTCGAGCAACTCTCCCTTTGAATAATTTTCTCTTAAGTCTTTCATGCTATTGAAAATTTCTTTAAAGTCAGGTCGAAGTTAATTTAATAAAGATTGATTGGTTTATGATCAGGGGCAATTAAGTTTTTTAAATAATTTAAACACTTTGTTGTTCCTTTTCAGAAAGTAATAACCATTTATTTGTTTTTTGATCTAACTGGTCAATTACAACTGATAATCGAATGCCGTTTTGTTGTAAACTTTCATGATTTAAATTTTCAGATTGCATCTGATTGGTTAAGTCGTTTTTTTCTGCTTCTAATTTTTCAATTTCTTTAGTGATAGTTTCTAACTCGAGCCGCTCCTTGTAAGTGAGTTTAATTTTTGGCTTTTCAGCAACCGGTTTTTGTTCAATGCTTGGTTGTATTGCTTCTTGAATTTTTAATGATTCAGCATTGTCTTCCGCATTTCGATATTCGGTGTAGTTACCCGGAAAAACCTGAATGTTTCCTTCGCCATGAAATATAAAAAGCTGGTCTACCAGTTTATCCATAAAATATCTGTCGTGCGTGACTATGATTAAACAACCAGTATAGTTTTCTAAAAACTCTTCTAATGCCTGTAAGGTAATTAAATCAAGATCATTGGTTGGTTCGTCAAGCACCAGAAAATTTGGATTGGTAACCAGAATAGTTAACAAATGCAATCGTCTTTTTTCACCTCCGCTTAAACTGGAAACAAAAGTAAAATGTTGACTAATCGGAAATCCAAACATTTGTAAAAATTGAGAAGCCATCACTTTGCTTCCATCGGCAAGCGGAATAAATTCAGCAATATCTTTCACTACTTCAATAACCCGTTTGTCCTGATCTAACTTAATTCCTTCCTGATTAAAATAACCATAGATAATAGTTTCACCAACATTAATTTTTCCAGAGTCAGCTTTATCCTTATTAGTTATTAAATTAAGAAAGGTGGATTTTCCTGTTCCGTTTTTTCCAACTATTCCAATTCGTTCACCTTTTTTAAATGTGTAATCGAACCCCTTCATTAAAACATTCTCGGCATATTTTTTATACACTTTTTTTAATTCAAGTACTTTGCCACCTATTCTATTCATTTTAATTGACAATCGTAATTCCTCCTCTTTTTTCCGGCTTTTTACTTTTGCTTCAATCATTTCAAAAGTATCAACACGCGATTTTGATTTAGTGGTTCGTGCCTTTGGCATTTTGCGAACCCATTCTAATTCACGCCGATATCTATTCTTCAATTTTTCGTGTTCACTTTCTTCGTTAAAAGTTCGGTTGGCTTTTTGTTCTAAAAATTTTTGATAATTTCCTTCATATCTGTAAATTTTGTTGTTGTCTAATTCAATTATCGTATCACAAATATTTTCTAAAAAATAGCGATCGTGGGTTACTAGAAGCAAGGTGATATTTTGCCGCGACAAGTAACTCTCTAACCACTCAATCATCCCGATATCGAGGTGATTGGTTGGTTCATCTAATATTAAAAATTGCGGGTCTTCAATCAACACCCGGGCAAGAGCCACTCTTCTTTTCTGTCCGCCGGAAAGTGTTTTTATGGATTGTTCATAATGGTTTATTCCTAACTTGCCTAAAACCTGCTTTACCCTCGATTCATAGTCCCACGCTATAAGTTCTTCTATCCGCGCAATTGCTTTTTGCAGCAATTGATAATTTTCATCGGCATGGTTTAACTCATATAATTCATTAATCCGTTCATATTCTTTTATAGCAAGCACTTCGGGTGATGCAGATAAAAAAATATTATCAAGCACGGATAAGTTTTCATTGAATTTTAAATCTTGTTCTAAAAAACCAAATCGTACTTCTTTGTTTTTCGAAATTTTTCCTTCATCGGCATTTTCATCGCCGGAAATTATTTTTAGCAACGATGATTTTCCTGTTCCATTTCTTGCTACAAGCGCCACTTTATCACCCCAGTTAATTCCGAAACTTATTTTTTCAAAGAGGACTTTGTCGGCATAAGACTTCGAAATATTTTCAACACTTAGAATATTCATTTTGAATTGTTACTTGTTTTAAACGAATGGCGAAAATAGGCGCTTCGGCAAAAGAAAAATTTTGAGTTGAGTAAACTATAATGTTATTATTGTGTTATCCCTAATAAATAATTAAGTAACATGAAAAATTTAACTAACGAAATTTTTACCGGACGGGTAATTTTCTACAATAAGAATAAAGGTTTTGGCGGTATCAGCCACGCTGAATTAGGCGATGTTTTTTTACACCAAAGTAAAATGGGCGACATTTATAAAGTTGCTCATAAAAATGACCTGGTCAGTTTTGAGGCTATTCCATCCACCCGAAAGCATGGAGTTTATGAAGCCATAAATGTAAAATTTATTGAAAATGAAAACCTGAGTTTAATTATTAATGCTTTTGCGCAAAAGCAAAATTTGAAGGGCAAAGTCGTAAATATGAATTCAGGAGGATTATTGTTAGATGTGTTAGGCATCGAAGTATTTCTTCCAAAATCTGAAGTTGATGTTTATGAATTTAATTCGTATAGCATTTTCTTAGGTAAAGAATTGGAATTTAAAGTAATTGGCATTGATGACAGAAGCATTATAGCTTCTCGTAAAGTAGTATTGGAGGAAGAAGAATCCAATGAAAAAAAGGCCAAGAAGGAGTTATTAACGGAACAAAAACTAGCTGCAGTTGAATAATATCCTGTTCAGCTAATATTCTGTTTTAAAATGTAACCCTATTAGTTTGAAAGCGTTGAGAGTAGGATAAATTCCATTTGCTCAATGAAAAACGCATTTATTTTAGTACTTTTTTTCGTTACCACAAATTACTCAATTGCTCAGGTAACCGTAAACCCATCATCAGTTACAATTTGTTATGGAAACACCTTAGTTCTTTCTGCATCTGGTGCCGATAGTTATTTGTGGAGCCCTTCAACAGGGTTGAATGCTACTACTGGTAACTCAGTTTCAGTAACGGCAAATTCAACTACCCTATATACTGTAACCGGATTAAATTCAAATGGCACTTCATCACAAACAACAGTTAATGTAGTGGTAAATTCAAATCCGGTAATAAACTTAAGCCATATTCAACCCAGCGCATGTAACTATGTTAGTGGTTTGTATAAAGATGCAGTATATCAAAATGTTAAAATTGAAACAGATCTTGTTTATGGTCAGAACTACCTATATAATGGTCAATTGGTTGATTTGAAATTGGATATTTATATGCCTGATGAATTAGTAAATTATAAGCGTCCGGCAATAGTGGTTTTACATGGCGGTGGATTTTTATTTGGCAATAAGGATGATAGTTTAGTAGTGGCACTCAGTAATTATTATGCTTCGAGAGGATTTGTAGTTTACAATGCGAATTACCGAATTGGTATGGCTTTGCCAAATGCCGCAAATGCGGGCAAAGCTTATTACAGGGCCATTCAAGATGCTAAATCGTGTGTTCGTTTTATTAAGAAAACCGGGTTAAATAATGGAGTTGATACCTCGCAAATTTTTATGATGGGCATTTCTGCCGGAGCGCTAACTTCAATTGGGGTTGCCTATTTAAACCAGAACGAAATTCCTGCATTTATAAATTATTCAGCACTTGGTAATCTGGATGATCAAAGTGGAAATCTTGGATACTCTTCAACAGTTAAAGCTGTAGTTAGCATTTCCGGAGGTGTTTATGATACGACCACCATTTTCGATAATGAAACTGAACCTCTTTATTCTTTTCATGGAACAAATGATGGAGTGATTCCTTATTATAGCGGTTTGGTTGGCGGACAGGTTTTAACCTATGGTGGTTATTCAGTAAACCTTGCCGCGGTTCAAAGTGGCTTAAACTCCACACTCCACACTTTCTATAATGGACCTCATGTTCCTGAACTTAATTCACCGGAAATGGATACAATTTTCAATCAGTCAAATGAATTTATTTATGACTTAATAGAATTTAAACATGGAGAAAATTCCTGTGCTGCCATTTCTGTTACCGGCGGATCGCAATATTTATGGCAACCTGCTGCTTATCTTTCAAGTGAGGTTTCAAATATTTTAACGGCATCACCCGATTTACTTACTGATTTCACAGTTACTGTGATGGATTCAAATGGCTGTTCTTCTTCCGGATTTGTTTCTATTAAAAGCGCTATTCCTTTAGTTTCAGAAATAAAAATTGATACGGTAAATCAGTATTTAAATTTAATTGGCAATGTTTCAGGTGGGCAAGATGCTTATAGTTATTTATGGTCAACCGGAGTCGCCAATGACTTTATAAATCATGTGGGTTCAGGAATTTATTATTTAACAGTAACATCCGGCGCTTGTCAGGTAATTAAAAATATCGATATTGAATTTCCTGATTTATTAAAACCAACAAACCTCCTGGCATTATTTATCAACTCTTGCGAAGCAAAATTCAGTTGGATGCCAATGCCTGATGCTTTATATCAAAAACTCAGATTAACAAATCTTTCAGATAATTCAACCGAACAAAAATTAGCTGCACCAAATCAATCGTTATATGAATTTGATAATTTAATTCCCGGTAAAAACTATAAACTTGAAATATTAAATTATACTTGGAATGATATGACTGCCGGTGCAAGCGTTTATGAATTCACCAGTAAAAAGTGCGAAATTCCATTACAATTATCTCCCTATGCAATAGGCGAAACTTATGCTTCTGTTCAGTGGACAGGTGCATGTAATCCTTCTTCATACAGATTCAGATATAGGGCAATTGGCGATTCAATATGGACAGTTAAAGGAACAGCGACAGAAAACATGAACCTATATAATTTATTACCAGAAACTACTTATGAATATGCGGCTCGCACAGTTTGTATTGCTGGAAGCAATTTCTCAAAATCGTCGTCGATAGGAACATTTACTACGCTAGGTGCGCGAAAAGAAAATGCAGCATATAAAATTCAGCCAACCATTAATTTATTTCCAAATCCGTCAGATGGAAACTTCAGCGTTCATGTGAATTTGAAAGAAAATATTTTAATAACTGAATTGGATATCATAAATAATATCGGGCAAATTGTTTATCACCAACCAATAAGAACTGAATCAGGGAGTGTTCATGAAACTATTTCTCTGAATAATAAATTTAATTCGGGGGTGTATGAAGTGAGAGTAAAAAATGGCAATGAGTATTTAAAATGCCGGCTTTTGATAAAATAATTTTTAAATAATTAATTGAAAAATGGCCGACTTGAAACAAGTCGGCCATTTTTATTTTTTAATAATCCGGTCAAGAATATTTGCTAATTGACCGGTTAAATTTTTTCTCGAGAACAATTCAATATTTCCCATTGAAGCTTTCAATGTTCCGGTTTTGTATTGCGCATATAAATCTCTGATAACCGTTTTCATTTTTCCAGTTTCATCAAAGCCAACCATGAACCCGGTATGCGCTTCTTTTAACACACGCGCTGCATCGCCATCATAAGGACCAATGCAAACAATGGGACGACCGCTTGCCAGGTATTCAAAAACTTTTCCGGTAATAATTCCTTTAGCAGTTGGAGTTCGGTTCACCATCAACAATAAAACTTGCGATGAGGCTTGTATTTTTATTACCTCATTGTGTTGCAGGTAACTCACGAAATTGGTGTAAGGTGTTAAACCATATTCGTCCAACGAATTTTTTACATTCAAATCCACTTTGCCAACGAGTTTTATTTCCAAATCATTTTTCAGTTCCGGAATTTCAATTAGCAAATCTTTCAGCGCACTCCACAACTCAGGGGCATTGCGCGCACGAACCATGGTGCCGATGTGTGCGATAGAAAATTTTTTATCGAATTGCACTGAGCCTGTTGGCATTGAATCTTCGTTGTCAAATCCATTGGTGATTACATCGTAATTTCTGTTCACCAATTTTTTCATCTCCTCGCCCATTGTGTATCCAATTACGGTTACTGCATCGGCTTCTTTTAAAACTTCTGCTTCCATGTGATGATGTTTTGCATCGGCTCGCCTGGTTAATTTTAATTCATGATAAAAATCAATGCTTGTCCACGGGTCACGGAAATCTGCCAACCAAGGAATATTTAATTTGCGATGCAACTGCAGTGCAATGCGATGAACCGAATGTGGTGGCCCCGTAGAAATAATTGCCTCCACTTTATTTTCTTTCAAATACTTTTCTAAATAGTTGACTGATGGTTTTATCCAGAACATCCGTGCATCCGGAATAAAAAAGTTTCCACGAATCCACACTGAAATATTTTCGGCGAATGAGTTTTTCTTTTTCTCGGTGAAGAAAGCAGGATTCATTTTCTCACTCTGCTTTTGCCCAACAAAAAATTTATAGAACGAATACGGCTCACGGATTTTTGTTCTGATAACTTCTAGGTTTTCAGGAATATCTTTTTCCATCGACTGATCAAGCACCGGATACTCGGCATCTTTTGCGGTATAAATAATGGGCTCCCATCCAAAGGCTCTCAGGTATTTTACGAACTTCATGAACCGCTGAACACCGCTGCCACCGGCAGGAAACCAGTAGTAAGTAATAATGAGAACTTTTTTACGGTCAGTATTCATGAATCAGTTGCCTGAACGCTCTTTTCGCCACTTCACTATTTCCATTCCAATCACACCAAAAAATATCAGGAGAATTAAAGCGCTGCTTGCCATCGCAATTTTTTCGCCGGTGTAATAACTATCGGGTTCAAATTTGAATTCTATTTTATGATTGCCAGCAGGTAGTTTCATTCCACGCAAAACATAATTGCAACGGAAAAAATCTGTGGGTTTTCCATCCACATATGCATTCCATCCGTGACTGTAATAAATTTCGGAGAAAACAATGATGCTCTCCTTGCTGGATGAACATTCGTAATTCAAATGATTGGGTTGGTACGATAGCAACTTAATGTTTCGTGAACTATCAATACCGGTTGAAGCGAACCCTTTAAGTTGGTTTTCAAATCTTTTATCAACCACCGCATATCGGCGAGGATTGAAATTATAAACTAAGCGGGCAATAAATTTTTTGCCCGAAGCAGCATCGCTTTTCACCACATGCTTTTCTTGCTCGTTGGTTTCTTTATTTATTCTTGAACTGATTCCGAAAGTATCTGATATACCTGTGCTTAATCCAAAATTATTGGCATCGAATTTCGCTTCGCCGATTAAAACATTGTCGTGATTGCCGACCATTGCCTTTCTTGTTTCATTTCCATTCAATGTAAAACTGCTTCCATCCAAAGTTTCTACTTCATACATTTTACCAATGCGGTTGAGTTCTTCATCGGCATTGGCCACCATCATTACTGAATCAACAAACCAACAATTGCCCATTGCCTGCGGATTAAATTGTGCTTGCTCTGGTTTGTCTTTTCCGCCAGAAAAAATATAGTAGCGTGTGTTCAGCATGTCAATCACTGCCGTGTTTTGTTTGCTGATGTGGTTTTCAATTAACTCCTGATAGCGCCGCAACTTAGCTGCATGATAACCGCCAACCGATTTATGAAAATACGAAGTGCGCGAATCGTTAAAAGTATTGGAAGCTGTGTTAAGTACCCTATAGTCGAGCGATTGGTCTTGTAATATCTGCTGGTCGGCTTGCGAGAGTTGGTAATAATTATCGTAATCACTCTTCGAAACAAAATTGTCGTTGTTTAAATATCTTTTTCCTACGGGAAACAAATCAATGAACATCAAAAGCGAAAATGCAGCTACAGTTAAAGTGTGGCTTAACTTATTTTTCAAATACATCCAAACAGTTGCTGCTGCTAACAATATGAAAACAAGCGAGCGAAGCGCATCCATTTGTAAAAACGAAGCACGGTCTTCAATTAATGATTTTGCCAACCACTCAGGGTAGCGCGAATCGCCAGCGGCCTTGAAATCAAAGAACATTGAACCAAGCAAAACAAAAGTGAGGCACAAGCCCCCTGTGATATATACTGCCATCAATAATTTTTTTATCGCGAGTTCAGTTTCCATTTTTCGTCGGATAATGGTGTCGAGTGTTACAAACGCAAGAATGGGAACGCAAACCTGTGGAATGATGAGTATCATTTCCACCACACGGAATTTATTATAGGCAGGAACATAGTAAAAGAATAAATCGGAAAACCATTCAAAGTTGTGACCCCACGCCAGAAAAGTGGCGGTTACACTTATGCCGAATAACCACCATTTTATTCTGTCGTTAAGTAGCAACATGCCCAGTACAAATAAGAACATAACAATGGCGCCTAAGTAAACTGTGCTGCTCGTAAACGGTTTGTCGCCCCAATACATTGGCATTTGTTTTAAATAATTTTTAAGCTCTTCACCACTGGCTCCCTGTGCTTGCAATGCTTTTCCTGTGGCTGAGTTTTCTGCCAATTTTACACTTGATGAACCACCCATAAATCCGGGAATAAGCATGGTGAACGATTCCATTTTTCCATAACTCCATTGCAATGCATAATCTTTATCTAAACCGCCGGCTGATTGTGTGTTGCTGGCTAATTCTGATTTTCCACGAATAGTTTCTGCCGCATATTCCTGCGTTGTCCATAGTAACGATAAGTTTGAAGCAACACCGAGTATTGCGGCAATTAATAAAACCCCACATGCTGTCAGAAAATGTTTCCATTCTTTTTTTAATACTGTGTAAATGAATTCAGTGAGGCCGAGCGCAATTAAAATGAAAAATAAATAGTAGGCAATCTGCATGTGATTGGCTTTCACTTCCAGTGAAACGGCTAATGCCGCAATGGTTCCGCCAATTAAATATTTTCTTTTTCTGAAAACCATCAGCACTCCTGCAATCACCATGGGCATGTAGCCAATAGCTCCTATCTTACTGTTGTGTCCTGCTTCAATTAATCCAAGGTTATAAGATGAAAGTCCAAAGGCAATGGCACCTGCAATACTTAACCATGGAGAAATATCCAATGCGAGCATTAATAAAAAGAAACCAACAAATGCAATAAAAATTAATTGCGATGGATGCGGAAATCCGAGAGTTAAAACTTTTTCTATGTATCGCCCTAAGTTTCCATTGTACACGGTTGAAATCTGAAATGCCGGCATTCCACCAAACATGCTGTTGGTCCACAATGCTTCGCTGCCATTTGCTTTTCTGAAATCGGCCAGCTCTTTACTCGCACCCTTACCTTGTAAAATATCGCCCTGTTGAATTGTTTTTCCATCAATCAGCATGGGACTGAAATAAAGAAATGTTATTACTGCAAAAACTACCATTGCAGTAACTATTGGAAGCCAGGTAATTTTTGAATTTGTTGTTTCTGCTTTTGCAGATGTGGATGATGGATTTTGATTTTTCATTTGGATGGAATAAAAACTCCGCGTGCAAAATAAGAATGATTTGAAAATTTGGAGATTTGAATATTTGAAGATGTTTTTTGTACTCTGACTTCACAATTGTCTTTCAAAAGAAAATCTCATTTACATTTGTTTCACCAACCCAAAACTAAAATGAATTCAAGCGACACGGTACTCGTAATAGGTGCATGCGGACAAATAGGTTCTGAGCTCACACTCGCACTTCGGCAGATATATAAAAATGTTATTGCTACAGATTTAAAGGACCCGGAAGGCGAATTAAAGGAGAGCGGACAATTTGAGCGGCTCGATGTGCTGAACAGAAATCAATTAGCTGAGTTGATTCAGAAAAATAATGTGAAGCAGGTGTATCACCTTGCTGCAATTCTTTCTGCAACCGGAGAAAAAAATCCAGAGTTGGCGTGGAGAGTGAACATGAAAGGTCTTCGCAATGTATTGGATGTTGCATCTGAAGTTGGAATTAAAAAATTATTCTGGCCAAGCACCATTGCGGTTTTTGGACCCACGACACCAATGAAAAACACGCCGCAGTGGACAGTGATGGAACCGAACACGATTTACGGAATCAGCAAGCAAGCCGGTGAACGGTGGTGCGATTACTACTGGCAGAAAAAAAATTTGGATGTGCGTAGTGTTCGTTATCCCGGATTAATCAGTTACAAAACTCCGGGTGGTGGTGGTACCACTGATTATGCAATTGATATTTATTTCGAAGCAAAGAAGAATGGAAAATACACCAGTTTTCTGGCATCAGAAACCCGGTTGCCAATGATGTACATGCCCGATGCGATTCGTGGCACCATTGAATTAATGGAAGCACCGAATGAAAAAATAAAAGTGCGCAGCTCGTATAATATTTCTTCCATGAGTTTTAATCCAAGGGAAGTTGCAGAGAGTATTATTAAAGTAATTCCTGAATTTGAAATTTCTTATGCACCTGATTTTCGACAGAAAATTGCTGAGAGCTGGCCCGAAAGTATTGATGACTCAGTAGCCAGAAAAGATTGGGGATGGAAACACAATTTCGATTTGGATGCAATGACTAAAGATATGTTAAAGCATGTGCCAGGTGGAGTTGCGGTTCATTAGGAGAGAAGTTATTAGTTGAATTGTTGATTAGTTATTTGAAGTTGCAATTCATAATGCACAATTAAACATTTACAATGCCTTTGATTTTCCAAAAACAGAATTCCGATTATGAAATTGCAGTTTGGAAAATTGATGAAGATGCTTCATTTTTTGAGTCGCGTTTGCAACTGAATGAAGAAGAAAAAATATTTCTGCAAAACATAAAGGCGCCGAACAAACGATTGCAGTGGTTGGCTTCGCGTCACTTGATTCGTGTGTTATTGATAACGGATTTATTTATTGACAGCAATTACAAACAGCACGGAAAACCGGAATTGCTCAGTCACAAAAAAGAAATCTCTATTTCGCACACCGATGATGTGTGTGCCATTATCATAAGCGAAAACAAAAAAGCAGGAGTGGATATTGAGCCCGAATACCGCGATGTCTCTTTTATCGCGCATAAATTTATTTCGGAAACCGAAAAACAAGGAAGAGTATTAAGTAATGAAGAAAATTTATTTCTATGGTGCGCGAAAGAAGTGTTGTTTAAATTATATGCGAAAGGAGAGGTTTCGTTTCAGCATGATTTGTTTGTGCAATTGCCCGAATTAACAACCGAAGGAACTGTACATGCTGAAATCAGAAAGCCGGATATGAACTGCACTGTTACACTTCAATATAATTATCTGGAAGAAGGATATTTGTTGTGCTGGTGTGTTCAATAAAAGGAGAGCAAGCACCGTTTATTTTTATTGAAAATTTTCATGAATAGAAATTGTGAAATTTATTTTTTATTAGCAATAAAATTTCAGAACAGAAATCAAACAGGCTTTAATTTATTAGCGGCACTTCTACTTGTTTCCATTTTGCAAGATTAAATTAATATCAGCTAATGCGTTATTAATAAATTTATCATTCGGTTCTAAATCCTGTGCTTTTCTAAAATAATAATGAGCCATTTCAATATCCAATTTTTTAAGATAAATGGCGCCCAGATTTCCGTATGGCCGAAAATAAGTGGTATCAATTTCCGATGCAGCCTTGCACAATAAAAGTGCAGAGTCTAATTTGTTTTTTTGAATGAAACAATAACCCAAATTATTCATCGCATCAGCGTAATAGGGGTTTATATTTAGCGCCATTCGCAAGGCATTTTCAGCTTCATTAACCTTATCCATGAGTAAGTAAACCACTCCGGTATTATAATAAGCCTGAGCAAAACCGGGATGAATGGCCAACGATTTTTTTTCAGCAGCAATTGATTGATTAAAATAACTGGTTTTTGTTTTATTATCGAAACTTGCTTCACCTGATTTGCGAAGTTCTGATGCGATGGCGTGATGAGCCATGGCACTGTTCGGCGAATTTTTTATATCAGCTGAAAACAAAGTGAAATTGTTCTTCCATTCACGATTTCTTCCTATTGTTTTGATTGAATACGCACCGATAATTATTACCAGAATAATTTGAATATTTCTTATTCTGAAAAAACCTGCATCAATAATTTTATTGGAAATTTCTGATTTTGAAAACGGAAACAAATTGAATTTATAAAATGGAATTAAAGTAATGAGATATGAAAGCAATAAACAAAATGCCAGCGAAGGCATAAATAAAAATCGCTCTGACATAAAGGTTCCAACCGGGAAAACAAGATTGGAAACAACAGATAAAGTGACAGCAAAATAAATGATGGAGAAAGAGAAAATTGTTTTTTTAGAAAGCTGAATGAAAGCAATTGCAATTAATAAAACACAAACTATTAAACTGATAATTGTTCCGATGCTGCTGAATTCATGAATGGAAATCTGGTATGGATAATAATCACTTGTTAAATGCAATGGAAAAATCAATAGCCATAAATATTTTCCGAAAGTATAAATGATGGTTGCATATTTCTGTGAATCATTCATTCCAAAAAATGGATTATTCATCAGGTCGGTTACTTCTTTATTTATTTCAGTATTTGAAAATGTTTGGCGGAGAAACAGAAACACTCCCACGGAAACAGTTAGAGAAAAAAGAACCTGAACAAATGATTGTTTAAAAATTTCACTTCTGAAAAACCAAATCATTAATGGAATTATAATTAGAAAGGTAATTGCGTTTTCTTTTGATAATAGTCCAAGAAAAAAAAACAGTGACCCATATATAATGTGTTTTATTTTTTTTCCATCATCAATAAATTTCAAAAAGTACATGGAAGCAAGGATTGAAAACAACAATGAAAAAATTTCGTCGCGGCCTTTAATGTTTGCCACTGCTTCAGTATGTATCGGATGAGCAATAAAAAGTAACGCAGTGAGAAAGGGTAAATGAAATAGATAAGAATATTTTGTTGGCTTATCAATCAGCAATCGTTTCAGTAAAATAAAAATTACTATTCCTAGAAATGCATACAAGAAAACATTGATGAAATGACTTGCTGCCGGATCATTTCCGAACAAGGAATGTTCTATGGCAAAACTTGCTAATGATAACGGACGATAACGACCACCTGCCACATCGTTGTTCGCCTCTTTTTGCCAACCGGAAAATGAATCGTGAGTGAGAATATCTGCAAGGCCGGCAAATCCTTTTTGTACAAATTGGTTTTGTGTAATTACAATTCCATCGTCTAATGCATATTCATTCCATAAAGTGTTTCCATAAATTATAAAAGTGAAAATGAAAAGCAACACCAGATAAACTCTGCTTCTGCCAGAAGATAGAATAGGCGACTTTGATTTTTGTTTTACGACTTCTTTTTTTTTGTTAGTCATAAATTTATTTCAAAGTTCAATGGATAGATTGATAATTTCTAAGAAAAAAAGTTATCCTCTTTCCCGTTCCAGTTCTTTGTGCTTAATTGGATTAGCGTGCATTTCAGTATATCCTTTGCGCCGACGAACAATTTCTAGGCACATAAAAAGCGCGCTTCGAAATGAATCTTCTGATGCCATATTTCTTCCTGCTAAATCATAAGCCGGTCCATGATCGGGCGAGGTGCGAATGAATGGTAAGCCCGCAGTAAAATTTACTCCGCTCTCAAAGCTGATAGTTTTAAATGGAACCAATCCCTGATCGTGATACATGGCGAGCACAGCATCGTATTTTTTATATTGATGTCCGCCAAAAAAACCATCAGCGCTGAATGGTCCGAAGGTCAAAATGTTTTTTGTTTTCGCTTCGTTAATTGCCGGAATCACTTCAGTATTTTCTTCACCACCAATTAATCCGTTATCGCCATTGTGCGGATTTAAACCAAGCACGGCAATTTTGGGTTTATCAATTCCGAAATCTTTTTGTAAAGATTCTTTCAGTAGTTGCAGTTTTTTCAGTATGATTTCTTTTTTCACCTTGCCAGCAATTTCATTTACCGGAACATGACCTGAAACCAAACCAACTTTTAATTCATCGCTGCACATAATCATCAGCGGATTTCCATCGCACTTGCTTGCCAGATATTCAGTATGCCCTTTGAATGGAAAATCTTCAGCAGGCATGTTGTGCTTGTTAATGGGTGCAGTAACCATTCCCTGAATTTTTCCTTCTACCCAATCAAAGGTGCAGGCGTTTAAACTTTTGAATGCATATTTTCCACCAACTGCATTATCAATTCCTAATTGAACAGAAACTTCTTCTTCCCAACAATTAATAATGTTGATGGTGTTGGGCTGCAGATTATCGAGTGAAGTGTTTTGCACATAATTGAGCGAACCGAGATTGCATGCTTTTCGATGAAACGAAACCACGCGCGCCGAACTGTAAATAACCGGTGTGCAAAATTCCATAATGCGTGAATCGATGAGTGTCTTCAGAATTATTTCTAACCCTATACCATTCACATCTCCATTTGTAATTCCGATAATCGGTTTATGCTCAGCCATTATTTGTTGTTGCTAATTTTTCTAAGAAACGAAATAACAAACGCACACCAAAGGCCGATGCGTGTTTTCCTTTATACCCCATATTAGTTTGAAAGAATGCAATGCCCGCAATATCTAAATGCAACCACGGATAATCAGTAAATTTTTCTAAAAATTTTCCGGCTGTTATATGACCAGCCAGCGCACCGCCAATATTTTTCATATCCGCAATATCACTCTTGAGCATATCGCCATATTCATCCCACAATGGAAAACCAACCAATCGTTCGTAAACTTCATGACCGCTTTCTTCCAATTGATTTTTAAATGCTGTGTTAGCTGTGCCCATATAAGCAATAGCATGATCGCCAAGCGCGCGATGTGCGGCTCCTGTAAGTGTGGCCACATCAATGGCCAGCATGGGTTTGTATTGTTTGGCGAATGCAAGCGCATCAGCCAATATCATTCTTCCTTCCGCATCGGAGTTTAACATTTCCACGGTGCTGCCATCGTACATGCGAATAATATCGCCCGGAGCAAAAGCATTTCCATTCAAACGATTATCGGTGGATGGTACCAGGCCAATAATGTGCAATGGCAATCCGGTTTTTGCCGCTATGTATAATGCACCTGTGATTGTTGCCGCACCTCCCATGTCGCACTTCATATAATCCATGCTGTTGGCAGTTGGCTTTAACGACAATCCGCCGGTGTCGTACACCACTCCTTTTCCTACCAGCACAATTGGATTTTTATTCACCGCATTTGCCGGTTTGTATTCCATGATGCTGAAGGTTGGCGGGTCAATGCTTCCTTGATTTACAGAAAGCAAGCCACCCATTTTCAATTCTTCAATTTTCTTTTTGTTGTAAATAATAGTTGTGTAACCTGCAATTTCTCCTGCTGCTTTTATTGAATCAGCGAGTTGAGTTGCATTCAAATGGTTCACCGGTTCGTTCACTAAATCACGAACTAAATAAATGGCTTCTATAATTGTTTGTAATTTTTTTACTTCTTCTTTTGAAGAATCCTTCACTAATAATTTTATTTCACGAAGTGTGTTAGCTGTTTTCTTTTCATCCTTGCGATACTTGATGAACTGGTAATTGCTCATAGCCAAACCTTCGCAGAATGGGAAGTGCGCTTTGGCAATTCCGCTTTCATTAATTACACAAACGGTTCTTAATTTATATCGGTTCGAAATTCCGCAAACAGCATTGCCTGCCTTGCGAATGGCTTCGTTGATTTTATTAATTTCTTTTTTGTCTTCAGCAATTGAAACAACAACCGGAACGGTTCCTCCCTGAAGAATGAAATTTTTGATATCGCTTTTCAAATTCGATTCAATTATCCGAATATCATTTCGGTGAATAGCTTTTATTTTTTTCCAGTCGGTTTTCTTAGTTGCAAGCACAACAATTGCGTCGGTTTTAGCGGGAATAGCAACAGATGTAAATTTCATCAGCGAAATGAGTTAGGTGGGCAAAAGTAAAAGTAATTCCCGATTTTGGTTTGAAGATTTAGGAATAAAGAAATAACCAAAAAGGCGCGAAGTCTTAGGGTTTTTGAATTGACTTTTCTCATCGTCTTAGCGTTTCTGCGATATATGAAACTGCCTATTTTTTATTCCTCTTTTCCTTTTTATCGAAATCTATCGGTTCCGGAAATGGTGGTTGATCTTGTGTTGAGTTAAATACAGAAGGAACATGATTCCATTTTTTCTTTATTAATTCAAAAGCCTCATAACTTCCATCGGGTACATAATACGAATACATGCCCTCAGCTTTCGGATCAATTGGAATCAAGTGGTCGTAAATAATCATTTGCAAATCGTTATCGTACCGCATACTCGTTTGGGCAATTTCTTTATATTCAATTATAAAACGCGCAACATATTTTGGTTCTTCAATGGTTCCGATATTAAAGATTTTTGCTCCGAAAACAGGATTTCCTTTTTTGTCGAAACTCAGTACATCAATTATTTTTTTATTACTGAGTAAAGTGTTTCCATCCCAACCAAAAAGCAGGTATTGTTTTTTCACCTGTTTAATCTGGTAGAATAACATACCGAACCACCTTTCACTTGATGTAATTGTGTCTTGCGGATTTTTCATATAATCAGAATAATCGTACAGCGGCCAGATTTCTAATTCTGATGATTTTTTTTGTATGGCACCGAAGTACCGATACACGCCGGTTGTTTTTTGTAAATTCCAGTTGAATATCCGAAAGCTTTTATCATCAGGATATAAAATATTAATATGCTTCAAACTGTCGAATGGATATTCAAACGAGTTCTTCACTTTCAATGCTTTCACCAGCATCGGTATCAATTCATAACACGCCAATTGGCGAACACCTTGTTCAGATCCATTTACAATAGAATCAGCTAAAATGGAAAGGGAATCTTCGTAAGCGTGCAGGGTTTCAAAATCTTCGGGATTAATTCCACCTAAAACATTTTTATTGAATGAAAAAATCAGAAACAACACAAAAATCAGGTTTCGAATTATAGCCACAGATTCACAGATTTATTTTAGGAACAGAAAAAAGTTTAAAACGGATTATCACGGAGGAAATTGTTGTTGCAATGTTTCAAAAGTATTTCTAAACGGAAGAATTATTTTTCAGGATATTAACAGCATAAAAATTTCTATAAAAAAACAGAATGAATAAAAACCTAAAAGCTAATATCTAAAAGCTAATTAACATTCTCAATCACAATTGCCGAAGCACCGCCACCGCCATTGCAAATACCGGCAACACCAATCTTTGCATTTTTTTCTTTCAGTACATTGATAAGTGTAACGGCAATGCGCGCACCTGAAGAACCAATCGGATGTCCGAGAGAAACTCCTCCACCGTGAATATTTACCTTTTCAGGATTCAGATTTAATAAACGATTGTTGATGATTGATACAACTGAAAATGCTTCGTTGATTTCGGCATACTCCACATCAGCCACTTCTTTACCTGCCATCTTCAACGCTTTCGGAATTGCAATTGCCGGAGTGGTGGTAAACCAGGTCGGGTCTTGCGATGCATCAGCAAAGCCGGTGATTTTTGCCAATGGTTTTAATCCAAGCCCTTTTGCTTTTGCTGCACTCATTAAAACAATTGCAGCAGCGCCGTCATTTAATTTACTTGCGTTTGCTGCGGTAATGGTTCCGTCTTTTTGAAATGCTGAACGAAGAGTTGGCATTTTATCGAACTTCACTTTTTTGTATTCTTCATCATCGCTCACCATTACTTTTTCTTTTCCAACTGTTACTTCCACAGGCACAATTTCATTAACGAATGATTTTGTTTCGTAAGCAGCTGCAGCGCGCTTGTATGATTCTATTGCATAAGTGTCCTGCTCTTCACGGGTGATTTTATATTCCTTGGCACAAACCTCTGCAGCATTTCCCATGTGAAAATCAGAATACGGATCCCACAAACCATCGCGGATAATTCCATCGGTAATTGTTCCGTGACCGAGGCGGTATCCATTGCGTGCTTTTTCTAAGTAATACGGAACATTGCTCATGCTTTCCATTCCTCCGGCAACCACAATATCATTAATGCCAAGCATAATTGATTCTGCTCCGAGCATAATGGCTTTCATTCCTGATGCGCAAACTTTATTTACAGTGGTGCATGGAACCGATGTTGGAATTCCTGCAGCAATGCTTGCCTGTTGCGCAGGTGCCTGACCAATATTCGCACTGATTACATTTCCCATAAAAACTTCCTGCACCTGGTCAGTTGAAATTTTTGCGCGCTCTATTGCTGCCTTCATTGCCGCTGCACCAAGTTGCGGTGCTGTGAGCGATGAGAGCGAACCTCCTAAACTTCCGATTGGTGTCCGGGCAATTGACATGATATAAACTTCCTGCATGATTTTGATTTTATTTTCGATTAGAGCGCAAATGTAGAATTACAAAATAGAACTCAAAATGACATCATACTTTGAACGGTAATCGTAGAAAAAAATTCCAGATTGAAATTTATTTCCCGAAATTTTGTAGTTGTTGGTGTTCCAAATTTTTATCACTTAACAAAAATATATAACCCACGCCCATGCGAGGTGTTTTCACCTGCATTATTTTTATTTCAACAGAGAAATTTTACTTCCCAAAATTCCTCGAATCTTTCCAGGCTAATTTTTCATCAGTTCGTGTCTGAAAAAAATCGGTACACTTTCCATCTCCTTTTCCGGTTATTCCACCATCGGGATGGCAGATTAAATTTCCTCCCTCATCAAACAACTGACTTGGAATATCGCAGCAAGGCGCAGTGATGTAGTAAACAGTTTTTCCATTGTAGGAATAAGAAAAAATACTTCGCACCGGATCGGTAACCGGGTTCTGCGTAAATGTTGCAATCTTATCTTTTATAAAAACCGGCAATTCAGTTGCTGAACTTTTTTGAGTGGTTTTACAAGAACAAAAAATCACCATCAGCGAAACGAAAATGTATTTCATGATGTGAATGTAAATGTCGAATACAGATTTTTAATTTTTACTCTTTCATTTTTAATTTTAAAAAGAAGGGCTGTCCTCCCTCAAGAACAGCCCAACATCACCCATTAATGAACCAAACCTAAAAACCAATAAACTCCTGTAAGTTGCTGATGCTTGAACTGAAACTGAAGGCATCATTCACCATCCAGTAATTCTGCTGATCCACCACATGACTGTAAGCCATTTTTGCGAACTCTAATTTTGTTGACTCGAAATCGAACAGATTCAAGATGCTTGCAATCTGCGCGGTAGTGAAATAATTATTCTTCATTGCCATTTGCGCCACTTCCAGTTTTGAACTGTCGAACCATTTATCGGCAAGGCACTGCTTGAGTTGGTAGAAAGAACCTTCATCCATTGCATAAGGTCTGTAACTGTAATTGTAGTTGTTGCAATTATCCTGATAATCATTTTGCTGTTTGTAATTATTTGACTTGTAAGAAGTATTACAGCTCCTGCTTGGTTTTATAACTGATACCGGTGCAGGCATTGCAATCACCACCCGTTTAATCCGCAACTGATTATAAGGATCAATCACCGCAAAAATTTCTTCACCGTGTTTCAGATTTAAAACGCCACTGTAAACCTGTTGTAATTCTTGCGACTTATTCCAATGATAATATTCATATGAAAAAACTTCTATGAAATGTTTTCCTGGCGCAATCCCTTCAAGATGAAATTGCTTCACTGCATTTGGATATTCCACACCATCAAGCACAACTTTGATAAGGTCGTTGTCGTGATTACTGATGTTAATTGCGGAAGTGTAGTGATCCGCTTTTGCACTCAAACTCAGTGCAACCAACAAAACGATTTGTAAAATTTTCTTTTTACTCATGAAGATGTTTTTTTTAAGTAATTCGTGAATCTTCGATTTCATAAAATTGGATTTAACAATTAACAATATTCACCATAAGCCAAGTGCTGTGCCAAAATTCATAGTTCATAACCGCAGAGGCGCAAAGACGCAGAGAAATTATATACCTGAAAATCTTTGCGTCTCTTTTCCTGCCGACGAATACATAGGGATGTTCCATCTGCGGTAAATAATAATTTTGTTCATAGTAATTTGAATCAATCCACTTAATTTGCTGTCCCTAAAAAAATGATAAGCGACAGAACGATACGGGAAATAATGGATGTCACACGCGTGGAAGATGTGGTGGGCGATTTCGTTACACTCAAAAAACGCGGACAGAATTACATTGGCTTGTGCCCGTTTCACAACGAGCGCACACCATCGTTCAATGTGTCGCCTGCAAAAAATATTTACAAATGTTTTGGCTGTGGCAAAGCAGGCGATGCCATCACATTTTTAAAAGAACACGAGCAACTTTCGTATCGTGAATCGCTGGAATTTTTAGCGCGCCGTTACAATATCAAGATTGAAGAAACAGTTGAAGACTCCGAAGCCATTGCGAAGAAGCAAATGGAAGAAGGGTTGTATGTGGTGACCGGTTTTGCACAGCAATATTTTTCGAAATTGTTGTTTGATAGTGATGAAGGAAAAAGTGTTGGGCTTTCGTACTTCCACGAGCGTGGTTATCGCGATAATCTGATTGAAAAATTTCAATTAGGTTATGCTATGAATTCGTGGGATGCATTTTATAAAACAGCGAAGGAGAAAGGATACAACGAAAAGCTGTTGCAGGAAGTCGGATTGATTTCGGAACGAAAAGAAAATTTCATTGACTTTTTTCGTGGGCGTGTGATTTTTCCGATTCATAATCTTTCAGGAAAAGTGATTGCGTTTGCCGGCCGATATTTAAAGAAGGAAGAGAATTCGCCGAAATACATTAACTCGCCGCAGACTTCTATTTACGATAAGAGCCGTACACTGTTTGGTTTGTTTCAGGCGCGCAATGCCATTCGTCAGCACGAAGAATGTTTTCTGGTGGAAGGATATACCGATGTGATTTCGATGCATCAGGCAGGAATTGAAAATGTAGTTGCATCGAGTGGAACCTCGCTCACCATTGAGCAATCGCGGTTGATGAAGCGATTCACTTCGAACATCACGATTCTGTATGATGGTGATGCAGCAGGAATGAAAGCGGCTGTGCGCGGAATGAATATTTTGCTCGATGAAGATTTGAATGTACGCTTGGTGTTGTTGCCCGAAGGTGAGGATCCGGATTCTTATGTGCAGAAACACGGCACCACTCCGTTCCGTGAATTTGTGCAGAAGCATGCGACCAATGTGGTTTTGTTTCAGGCAGATTTATTAAACAAAGAAACCGGCAACGACCCAATAAGAAAAGCAGAGGCGATACGGGAAATTGTGGGAACACTTGCGCATGTGAGCGACCCGATAAAACGACAATTGCTATTGCGTGAATGTTCAACTAAAATGTTAGTGGACGAAAGAATATTAATTGCCGAAGTAAATAAACTCAGAAGAAAATCTTTCAGTAAGGAACAACAACAAAAGCCATCCCTTCCCGAACAAAAAATGTTGAATGAAGCTGCAGAAGAACAAATGCAGTTTTCGAAAGAAAATTTTTTGGCTGAGCGCGACCTGATGCGGATTTTATTGGAGTCGGGAAATAAAAAATACAACAACGATTCAAGTATCGCACATCATATTATCAGCAGTATTTCCAACCATCCTTTCGAGCATCCGACATACCGAATGCTGATGAACGAAATTGTGAATCACCTCAACACCGAAAATGTTTTTCCGGAGGATAGTTTTTTCATGGAGCATAAAAATGAATTAGTAAAGCAAGCCGTTATCAATCTTCGCCAGCAGAATTATGAATTAAGTGAGAACTGGGAGAAGATGCACGAAATATTTGTGACCGAAAAAGAAACCAATTATATAAAAGATGCTGACAGTGCATTGCGCCGCTACAATCTCCGCATCATTGACCGTATGATTGCAGCCAACTCCAATGAAATGAAGGAAGCAGAAAAGTCTGGCAACGAAGAAGAGTTGATGAAGCACCTGCAGGTTCGCAAATCATTGAATGATTTAAGAAAACAATTGGCTGCGGAAACGAATACGGTGATAGTGAAATAATTTTTTAAAACCATTGTTGAATATGTCATCAGAATTCAATCAGTCTGCATCGAAGATTTTTTTTATTGCGGGAACTTTACTTTTTCTGATTGCAATAGTTATGACCTTAATGAATCAAGAAACCGAAGGAATTACGATGGGAAGATTAGGAAACTCAACCCATGAAATGATATTGCCACCGTGGGCTGGATTTTTTTTAGGTAGTGTATTAATTTTATTTGGATGGTTTTTTAAAAAGAATAAATTTTAATATCAGCTTTCATAAAATATTTAATAAATAGTCAGTTGAAATTAATCAAGCAACTTTTTCTCACCAATCGTTTCTTCATTGCCATGGCATTGATGGCAACAGCATTTGCAATCAGTTTTGCTTATCCGTTTTTATTTTATGTATGCGATGCAGTTTTGGTTTTGTTTGTCACAGCGTTTATTGCCGATATTTTTTTACTCTTTAACTCGCAGGTAAAAATTAAAGCATCGCGCAAAGTGCAGCCTGTGCTTTCGCTTGGCGAAGTGCAGCATGTGGAACTGCAGATAGAAAATCAATCGCCAATGAAAATGCGCGCAAGAGTGATTGATGAATTGCCGGAGCAATTGCAGGAACGAAATTTTCATTTGCATTTAATCTTGGAAGAAAATGAAAAGAAAAAAGTGCAGTACGATGTGCGGCCACTCTCGCGGGGCGAATATTTATTTGGCAACATCAATGTGTTTTTGCAATCCATTATCAGTTTGATTGAACGCAGAATTATTGTTGAATGCGAATCATCAACCGCCGTTTTTCCGAACATCATACAAATGAAAAAATTTGAATTGATGGCTTTCTCACGACTCAATACTTTTCAGGGGTTGCGACGGTTGCGCCGTCTCGGGCACAGTTATGAGTTTGAACAGATAAAGGAATATGTACAGGGCGATGATTACCGAAGCATCAACTGGAAAGCCACCAGCCGCAAAGCCGACCTGATGGTGAATCAGTTTGAAGATGAACGCGCACAACAAGTGTACTGCCTCATTGATAAAGGCAGAGCGATGCACATGCCCTTCAACGATTTGAGTTTGCTTGACCATGCAATAAATACTTCGCTTGTGATTTTAAATATTGCTTTGCGCAAGCACGATAAAGCGGGCATGGTTTCGTTTGCCGATAAGTGCGATGTGTTTGTGAAAGCAGAAAATGGCGGACATCAATTGCGAAAAATAATGGAGCAATTGTATCGCGAGAAGGAGCGAATGTTCGAAGCAAATTTTGAAAACCTGTATTCAATTCTCCGTAGCAGCATCACTCAACGGAGTTTGCTTTTTCTGTTCATCAATTTCGAAAGTTATTATGCAATGGAACGGGTGATGCCTTTGTTGCGCCGAATGAATCTGCGCCACTTGTTAGTAGTTGTGTTTTTTGAGAATACTGAAATAGAAGATTACTCAAAACAGAAAGCGACTTCACTGGAAGATATTTACAATCACACTATCGCACAAAAATTTTCTGCGGAGAAATTACAGATTGTTCAGCAACTGACTTTGTATGGCATTCAAAGTATTCTCACCCGGCCGGAAGAGTTAGCGCTCAATACGGTTAACAAATATTTAGAACTGAAATCGAGGGGATTGATTTAGCGGATCAGTTGTAGGTAGTCGGTTGATAGTAGTTTGAAGTGGGAAAACAATTAATGAATTTATTGTTTAATGAATTTTTGTGGCACTGATTTATTAACTGATATCAGATACATGCCTGAATTGATTGAACGGATATCAACTATTTGTTTAGCCGAAAACAATTGATATGCTAAAATCTTTTTTCCGGCGAGGTCATAAATTTCAACAATGGCAGGAAGCATTTCACCGGTTGAAATAATTATATTTTCAGCAACAGGATTTGGGAATATGTTGAATGAGTTTTTTTTCGTTGATGAAACATTCATGTTTATGTCATTAACTATTGTTGAATTTTTTTGCGCCTGTATAACCGATTTATCAGTCAATGATTGAACAATTGCAAAAGCGCTTAATTTATTTTCGTCCCAAAGTGCATTTATCAAAATAGTTTTTTCAATAACTATTGAATCACCTGTTATTGAAGGAATCGTAAATGTTTGTCCGGCAATACCTGAAAGTGCCTGATGGAAAACATTGTAGTGAACAGGTTCGCCATTTGAACCGGTATAATTTATTGTATCTTCTGCAATAGCAGAATACAATTTTGCATCGCCTATTGAATTTGCAGCTGCAGCAATAATGCTGATACTTACTTTTAAAGAATCAGTACTGACCGTTGACATTTTAATATGAATTTCAATTGGAGAAGTTTGTCCGGTAAATGGAGAAAAAATGGTTGTGTCGGAATAATTAGCAGCATTGGGAATTACTACACCTTCAATAACTAAACGCGGTGTGCCGCCATACACGCCATAATAATTTGTTCGTGCATCATTCTCTGTTGCATTTTGCATACTAAAAAAACAACCTGCATAGGGGGAGCTTGGATAATAGGAAAGATGCAGAATATCCGGTTGCGAAAAAACATTTGAGTAAAAACCGGGATTGCGATTAGCACAAATAGAACATTTTGAATTGGTGAAATGCTCCACTATTACTCGTTTTGGTACTTGAGAAAAGGAATTGCTAAAAGCTGTGAGAAAGATAATAAGGAGCAAATTTTTTTTCATTTGGAATTTTAATATTTTTTAAAAAGGTTTGAAATTTATTATTTAACTAAATGAAAATATTTTTAGTTCCTATAAATAACAAAAGATTTTGCGAGTTTATCGTGCAAAGCCTGATTGTGCGAATCGAATGCAGCCATGATGTATCCAATAAATAAAATCACGGCCGAAATAATCTTAGCTAAGTAGCGACCTGTGGCATTCAGAAATGAAATTCGTTCGCCCTGTACGCTAACTACCATAATTCCCATTGTGATTTTGCCAAAGGTTCCCATGTTGCTCGAGCTTTCCATTCCGGCAAAATAGAGCCAGCCAACTAACAACGAAAACGGGTTGGTTGTAAATGAAGAATAGGAATATCCATTTAAAAATATCAAAGCAAACAAAGATGATGTAATGCTGATGATTATTGCATCAATGAATATTGCTGCAAAGCGAGTCCAGAAATTGGCGTATCTGAAATTCAGTATTCGGTTTTCGGGTAAGTCGAGAATTGTTTCCATTTTATTTTTTTTACCACTAAGACACAAAGAACACAAAGTTTCACTAAGAAAATTTTTAGAAAATTATAATTCTCTGTGAGCTCCATGCCGGAGTTTATCCCGATGAAGTCGGGATGTGAAACGCGCTATGCAAATGCCTGCAAGTCCACTAATTTTTTATACAAACCACTTTGTGAAATCAATTGCGCATGCGTTCCGCGTTCTTCAATTCTCCCCTGATTCAACACAATAATTTCATCGGCATGTTGCACGGTTGAAAGCCGGTGTGCAATCACCACTGCTGTATGATCTTTCAATAAATTATTCAATGCATCCTGCACCAATTGTTCTGATTCGGTATCCAATGAAGATGTTGCTTCATCCAAAATTAATATCGGCGGATTGCGAAGCACGGCTCTTGCAATGGTTATCCGTTGCCGCTCGCCTCCGCTCAATCTGTTTCCTCTGTCGCCGATAATTGTTTGATAACCTTTTTCTTTTTTAACAATGAAGTTATGTGCATTGGCAACCTTTGCTGCACGAATAACTTCTTCTTCAGTAATTCCGGTTAATCCAAAAGCAATATTGTTGAATAAAGTATCATTAAATAAAACTGCTTCTTGTGTCACCATACCGAACAGGCTTCGCAAGTCAGCAATTTTGTAATCGCGCAAATCGTTTCCATCCAATAAAATACTTCCTTCCACTGGATCATAAAATCGTGGAAGCATATCGGCAATGGTTGATTTACCTGCACCTGATGGACCAACCAATGCAATCATTTTTCCTTTCTGAATGGTGAGATTGATATTGTGCAACACGGCTTTTCCTTCTGCGTGTGAGAATCCAATATTTCGCAATTCAATACTTTGATTAAATGATGAAACACTTTTTGCATTTTCTTTTTCAACGATTTTTATTTCAGCATCCATGATGTGTTGAATGCGATCAGCCGAAGCCATTCCTTTTTGAATATTATAGTATGCCGTTGAAAGTGATTTTGCCGGATTAATTATTTGCGAGAAGATGACAACAAAATTGATGAAGGCTGCTGCTTGTAAAGATTGATCATTTTCCAAAACCAGTTTCCCTCCATAATATAATACCAATACAACCACTGAAATTCCTAAAAATTCAGAAAGCGGTGATGATAAATCTTTTTTCCGCTGCATGCTTTTCGACAGGCGGTAATACTTCATGTTATCATCGCCGAATTTATTTTCTAAATATTTCTCTGCTCTGAATGCTTTTACAATTCTGTTTCCTGAAATGGTTTCATCTAACAACGAAAGTAAATCGCCTAACAACTGCTGACCTTTTACTGATTGCCGTTTCAGCATTCTTCCAATGCGCCCAATGATTAATCCTGTAACAGGCAGAATAATTAATACAAACAAAGTGAGTTGCGGACTTATATAAATCATTGCTCCAAGAGAAACCATAATGGCAACCGGTTCTTTAAATAAACTTTCAATGAAATTCATGATTGACCAATCAATTTCCTGTACATCAGTTGTGCAGCGGGAAATGATATCACCCTTTCTTCCTTCTGTAAAAAATGAAACAGGAAGCACCAGAATTTTATTGAAGATGTTATTCCGGATGTTGCGGATAACTCCGTGCCGCATGGGTGCAACAAAATAAAGAGCCGCAAACCGCGACAGGTTTTTCAGGAAAAATAAAACCAACACACACACGCATAAAAACACGAGCGCCTGCACTGCACCTTGTTGGTGAATAATTACACCGAGTTCATAATTAAAATAATTCAGCAGTCCGTTGACTGACACATGAAACCCTGGATCATCAACCGGTGGTTTTACTTGTTTGAATAACACCTGTAAAAACGGAAACAACATAGCCATGCTGAAAACCGAAAAAACATTTGAGATGATATTAAAAAGTACATTCAATATAATATTACCCCAGTATGGTCGGGCATATTTGAGCAGCGAATTCAATTTCTTCATTCGGGGTAAAATTAACACTAAGTTTAACTTTACATTTGCCCGATTATTATGCAACACATACGACAGAAAAAAATAGGCGAATTGATTCGCAAAGAGTTGAGTACTTTGTTTCAACGCAACGGAATAAGCACGCTCGGCGGCGGCATGGTTACCATTTCAGGAGTGGATGTTACACCCGACCTGATGATTGCAAGAGTGTATCTCAGCTTATTCAATATTAAAACTCCCGAAAAATTTTTAGAAAATCTGAACGAGAAAATGCATGAATTCCGTGGTCAATTAGGCAACGAAATCCGTCACCAGGTTCGCCACATTCCGGAATTGGAATTCAGAATGGATGATACATTGGATAATGTATTTCGGCTGGAAGAATTATTAAAGAAGAATAAGGAGCAATAATTTTTCATGCATCTTCCATCGCTGTTTGCTCGCAGATATCTTGTTTCAAAGAAATCTACTCAAGCCATAAATATTCTGAGTGGCATTTCTGTTTTAGCCATGTTGGTAGGAAGTCTGGGATTAGTTATGGTGCTGTCGGTTTTCAACGGGTTTGAGCATTTAGTGGTTTCACTTTACGATAAATTTTACCCTGAACTTATTGTTTCACCTGTTAAGGGAAAATTTTTTAACGAGCATACTATTCAGTATGATAAACTGGAAAGAGTAAAGGGCATAAAAGCATATTCACTTCAATTAGAAGAAAAGGCATTGCTTCGTTTTGGTGATAATCAATATATCGCCACAGTACGCGGAGTTGATAAAAATTTCACTAAAATAAGTTCCATTCCAAATGCAATGTTTCATGGGCAATTTTTATTGCATAGCAATGGGCAGCGGCATGCTGTAGTTGGCGCGGGAATTGAACAAGCTTTAGGGTTGAATTATGATAATCCATTTAACGAACTATCTATTTACATTCCTAAAAAAGGTGTCAGTTATGTTTTGAATCCTGAAGATGCTTTCCATCGTGCATTAATAAAGCCTTCGGGCAGCTTTAGTATTCAACAAGAGTTTGATGTAGAATATGTGTTTGTTCCAATCGAATTTATGCGCACTTTAGTAAATGAACCCAATTTAGTTTCGGGCATTTCCATTTCATTAGAATCGGAAGCGGATATTAACCTGGTTAAAAAAGAGTTGAAAAAAATATGCGGTGATCAATTTGCAGTTTTCGATCGGTTCGAGCAAAACAAATCGCTTTATGCAATAATGAAAGTTGAAAAGTGGGTGGTTTATGCCATACTTACTTTTATTTTAATTGTGGCTGCGTTCAATATTATCGGCTCCCTTTCAATGCTCATAATGGAAAAAAGAAAGGACATAAATATTTTGCGTGTGATGGGTTCAGATTTACTTTCAATAAAAAAAATATTTTTGTATGAAGGAATTCTGATTTCGTTTATCGGATGTATTTTGGGATTTATTATATCCATTATACTTATTGTTCTTCAACAAAAATTCGGATTAATTGAAATAGGAGGTGGAACTTTTGTTGTTAGTGCATATCCGGTTAAAATGAATACAATGGATTTTGTGCTGGTTTTTTTTACTGTAATGGGAATCGGAATTATTGCTTCATGGATACCTATGATGCGGAAAATGTATAGTTCAATAAGGTTTTCTTTTGAGTAAACAGAATTGTTTGCTGAATTATATAAACAAGGAATATAACGAGAAAGTTTTCTGATATTTATTTTGAAAGCTTTATGATTTATACCAAGTTAAAATCAAGGGTATTTAATTTCAGAGAAAACCAATAAAAAAAGGGATTGAATTTTCAATCCCTTTTTTATTTATTGAATCAGTTTTTTTAAAAACTGGCAGCAATCATCATTTTGAAAAGACGGATAAATGTGGATGCTTTTCTTCTTGAAACTTCAATCAAACTACCATCAGTTAACATTACTTTTTTAACCTTATCAGTAATCACTTCCTGTACCTGGCTCACATTTACAATGTGCGATTTGTGTATGCGCTGAAAAAAACGAGTATCTAACTGACGGGCATGATAACTTAAATTATGCGAACTGAAAAACCGTGTGCCATCAGTAAAATAAAACATCGAATAACTTTTTGCAGCCTCTATTCTTATTATTTTATTATATGGTATAACAAGCGCACCTTCTTTAAAAGATTTTAAAACGATATAGTCATTTAAACCAATGGTTGGTTTTACTAACTCTGGTTTAGCATACGATTTAAACTGATTTGGGAATGAAATTGAAGTGTGCGTTGCGAAGTTTGGTTGAGGTGTCATGGTGTAGAGGTTGGTTTTGATTGACAGTAGTTGATGGTTTAGCTTTTTGATAAAACGAAAGTATCTTTATGCATGGCCTATAAAAATTCAATTACGCTGAACAGGGAAAATAGAGCGCTGAAAGTGACAGGGCGAGTTCAAGGTGTTTATTACAGAGCAACTATCTGTCAAATTGCCAATGAAATGAACTTAACCGGATATGTAATGAATATGCCTGATTGGTCAGTTTTGATAGAAGTAGAAGGTGCAAGAGATCAACTAAACGAATTCAGGATGCTGTGTGAGAAAGGTACAGTCAGCTCAGTGGTAAATGAAATAGTTGTTGTAACAGGAGAAGTAAAAGGATATACTGATTTTAAAATCAGATATTGAAAAAAACTGTTAGCTACTTAGAATAAATTAAAAACACTGTTGGTTTATGATGCAAATCAGGTTTGTTTTTTTTCCAGTCTGAAATAAAATTTGTTTTAATAAATTCTGATGGAAGCGTTAGTTCAGAAGCGATGCATAATAATGTTTTTGAAGAACAAGTTTTCAATAGTTCATCAAGCAATGCATTATTTCGATAAGGCGTTTCAATAAAAATTTGAGTTTCTTTTCTTGATGCGGACAACGACTCCATTTTTTTTATTTTAATAATTCTTTCCGAAGAATTTACCGGCAAGTAACCATTAAAACAAAATTGCTGACCATTTAATCCGGAACCAATTAGCGATAACAATATGGAGGAGGGGCCGGTTAAGGGTTTTACTTTAATATCTAACCGATGGGCTTCTTTTACCCAGAAATTTCCAGGGTCGGCTATGCAGGGCATGCCTGCTTCTGAAATTAATCCAACATCAATACCTTCTTTTAAAAAATCAAATGCTTTACTGCTGAGATTTTCCGGGAAATTTTTATCCATTAAAATTAAGGTGCTTTCCAGAAACTCTTTTTTATATCCGATGCTTCTTAAATACCGGCGCGCACTTTTTTCGTTCTCAACTATAAATAATGTCAGCTGTTGAACAATATTTTTGACTTCCTCTGAAATTGCCTGGGTTCCATCAAGACCTATAGCCGAAGGAATTAAATACAAAAAACCTTTTTTCATTTAGAATTTATGAATCGTTTTGATTGTATGATAAAAAAAAGTTAAAAAAACAACTCGTGTTTATTCGAATTATTTATTGCGGTGGTTAATAGTTTACATCAGCTAATTCGAATAATGATTTTAAGTTTTTATTTTATAAGTAAGTCACCTAAAATAAAAAAATCAAATGATAGCGATGTAAGAAAAATTTTAAAAATCAGTACTGTAAAAAAAACGGCAGAATAAATCAGAACTTCGGGCAATAAGTTTTTTTCATTTTTTTCGACTGAACTAAATTATTATAAATAATAGCCAGTTCAAATCCACCCTGACCATTGGTTGGTTTTGCAGCAGTGCTGGTTGTTACATCATAGCTGATGCCGGCCTTTATGCTTTTTGTTATCATTCCAATTGTTGGAATAACTGAATCATCCCAACGGGCAAATGTTCCAATGTAAATGACAGTTCCAACTTTCCGTTTGTTTTCGGTAAAATTCAATCCAAAAGCTGCACCTCCCACAAATTCTTTTGAAGGTCCCTGATATTGATAAGAAAGTGCCGGAAACATATAGACTTTATTATTAAATCCGAATGTGGCACTGGCATGGGCAACCTTCTTGGTATATAATAAATTTTCAGCGTCAGGATATTGTTTTAAAGATTCAAAAGGTTTATTCAGGTGAAAGGCAGCAAATCCGAATGATACCTGCGAATATCTGTTTAACTGACCACTGAATGCAACTCCCATTGCTACATCAGCATAAACTGTATTATTTAATAATTGTTCACCACTCCAAATAGAACTGGTAAATCCTTCACCATTAAATTGATTGCCAAATAATAATAGCTGAGGGTCAATAGCTTTTTGTGTAATTCCGCCTTGAAGGCCAAAAGAAATATGATAATTATTTGTTCCATCTAATGATTGATGATAGGCAATTGAACCTTGCATATGCATAGTGGAAAGATTTCCATCGCCGGCCACATCATTTAATATCAACGCTCCTAACCCCAATGAATTTCCACGAAATCTTCCACGCATTAATTGAAAGTCGGCAAAAACAGCTTGCGTTGCATACACTGATGGAGCAGAAATAGATGCCCATTGATTTTTATAGTTTCCGCCTACCCGTGCAGTACCGCCCATATTGCCGGTTAATGCCGGATTAATTGTGAGAGGTGCAAAATAAAATTGTGAAAAATGCCAGTCTTGCGCGGACGCACTTATGGTTATAGTAAAAAATAAAACAATGGTTGTAAAAAATTTCATGGCTTTACAATTGTTTTTTTGAAAGGTCAAATCGTTATAAACAGACGGCAAATTATTATTATTTTGATTTAAAATCCAAATTAATTATCTCTACTGTTGTGTTTTTTGACCAAATGATAAATCACCCGCATCACCTAATCCGGGCACAATGTACGCCATAGAGTTCAGTTCTTTATCAATTGCGGTTGTCCATATTGTAAAACTATCAATTGATTTTCTTACTTTGTCAATGCCTGCTTCACTGGATATCACCGTAACAATATGTGTGTGTTTTGGTTTTCCCAATTTAAAAATTTCAAGTAATGTTTGTGTCATTGAATGACCAGAGGCGAGCATGGGATCAGCAATTATTAATATTTTATTTTCGATTTCAGCGCTGGCCATGTAATCTAATTTTATTTCGAAAGTTCCATCTTCGTGGTGATGACGATAGGCAGAAATAAAAGCATTATCGGCCTGATCAAAATAATTTAACAAGCCATTATGCAAAGGCAAACCGGCTCTGAGAATGGTTCCTAAAACAGGTTGTTCTTTTAGTACTTCCATGTCTATTTTCCCTAAAGGTGTTTGTATTGATCGGGTTTGGTAATCAAGCGTTTTACTGATTTCATAAGCTGCAATTTCACCTAACCGTTCTATGTTCCGGCGAAATCGGAGCCGGTCTTTTTGAATATTTATATCGCGAATTTCAGCTACAAATTGATTGACGAGTGAGTTGTTTTTTGAAAGATCAATAACCATTTTTTATTTTTTAAAAAAATTAAGTGGCCAAGGTAAACGATTCAATTTGATATGTTGATACAAGGCTGGTTTTGCGCCAAATCCCTGATAAAATCTTGCAACTTCCGGAATATCAGATCCTTCAAAATCAAAGTATTTATTGCTGACTGAATTTGCCTTGATAATTTCATTAAAAAGAAAAAACATGGCTCCGTTTTTTTTCCCCGTTGGCGACACAGCGTTAAACAAATTAATTAAAATGTTTTTTGAAGAAATGATAAACGCAGCACTTTCAATTTTATTTTCATTACTATGAACTTCATAAACATGACCAATATTATTTTCTGTGCATTCATGAATTAATTTTTCCAGTGTTTTATAATTCTTGTTTGTTAAGTCTGTTTTTTTACCGGCATTTTCTTTAAATAATTGAATAAGTATATTGGTGTTTTCTGCTTTGTTCAATTTCAGGTTGTGTGATTCGGCTTTTTTAATATTTCGTTTTGTATTCGTATTAAATTGAAGATAGATTTCATCATACTTATTTTTCAAATCAATGTGATAGGTCGTTTTGTTTTTCGATGAAATTTCAGCACTGAAAAATTGATTTTGTGTGTTTAAATTAATTTCAATGAATTTAAATTTTTCAGGAATAGCCTGTAAAAAAACAGGTGTATCCTGCTCAGTTAAATTATTACCGAAAACACCTAATTGCTGTGTAAAATACGGTTGATATAAATAGTGAATTTGTGCTTTGGCTTTGCCAGTGAGTGGAAATATTTTTTCATAATTACCAAAAACCAATGCATCCCAACCCGGACTTACCGTATTTAAATACCAGCTATAACAATAGGGTAAATGATTTTCGCACGATTGAACACAATGGTCCCATTTTGTAAAATCAATTTCATTGTGCCGTATGTATTGCGGGTTCATTCTTTTGCATATTCTATAAATTCCTCAAAACAAGCACTCCATCCTTTCCAGGGAGATTTTTTTCCGATTAAATCATTGTGGGCAATATATATGAAGGTGCCATTTACTTTTTTTATTTCATCAGTAATCAGTTTCAATTCTTCTAATGCTGATTCTGCGGTCACTTTTAAATAGTAATACAAAGTACTGTCCATGGCGGCAAAAGGAAAAATGCGTAAGGCAGTTGTATCATCTCTTTTTAAATCATAGAAAAAAAATGGGGACGCAATACTTGCTCTGAATCCAATAACATTGGGATTTCCCATTGTGTAATCTTCCTGGATTCCCTGCTCAATTAAATTGCGATAAGTGTATGGAAAATTTAACTGCAGAAAATGTTGACGACTTCGAACAATTTGTTTTCCGGAAACTGAATTCAATCGTGCAATTTCAGTTTCAACTTTGTTAGGCTTTTTAAATGATTTAAAACTCGGATGGATGCCAGTTAAAAATTTATCCGCTATATTTTTTATGATGGATTGCATACGCGAACTGTTCCATGGATTGTTTTTATCTTTTATACCATAGTTACCCATCAGAAAAAAATAAATGGGATATATGCGATGTTTTGAGCTGATTCGGTGTTGTTCTTCGAAGGTATCGTAAGGATCTTTTTCTTCGCCACGAAGTACTTTTTTTCGTTCTTTTAAATAATTTCTGTCTCGCCTGAAATAGGCTTTCAGCATTCCGCCAAACGACCGCCACCATGGAAGTTCGATGAATTTATAGGCCTGATCAATATCGTAAGTAAGAATGAACTGATATTCTTTGGATGAAAAAGTAAGTTCAGTATAATGCGATTGCATCAACTCCTTAATATGATTTGCGTAATGATTTACAACCGGTTTTTGATGAAATGCTTTATAATAGGCTACTCCTTTTTCAATTCTGAATCTTCCATAATTATCTTCCTTGAAAGGCAGGTATTCTTCATATCTCGAAACTAAAAAGAATGCTGCAGCAAATGGATCATAAGGTAAGTCAGCTTCTTTTTTTGCTGTAAATAATGTAACAGTTCCATTGTGTTCACCATACTCAGTCCGCTGAGGTTTTATTTCATTTTCAAACAATAATGGATGAGCTGAAATAAACAATTCGGATCCCAACCGTTCCTTGCTGTAATTTAATTTTGGCCCTTGATATTGATAAAACCGATCGGTGCTGGTGGTAAATTCAAAATCAATTTCGAGTAACTCACGAAGCAGCAAATCAGCAATGTATTGAAGGCGCGGAGTAACTTTTATTGTATAAATCAGAATCATGTTGGACCGCAAAGTTATCAGCCTAAATAGAATTTCTCTTTATTAAGAAACATACTTTTCATAATCGTACAAATTTTATATCGATGGTCATTTGCTTCTTGTTGAATGGCAAGTAATGTTTCATAAATATTTTTCAGTCCGATTTTATCGGCCCACTCAAATGGCCCTATTGGATAAGCAGTTCCCATTTTCATTCCTGAATCAATATCTTCTTTTGATGCTGTTCCTTCTTCCAATGTAAAACAAGCTTCATTAATTATCATAAATAAAATTCTTGGAGTCACCATTCCAATTTTGTCTTTCACAATTCTGGTTTTCCAATTCAAATTTTCAAAAATATTTTTCCAGTTCAAATTTTCTTCTTCCTTCAAAAAAGAAATTTCCTGAATTGGTCGAGAAAGAAAAGTTGGAAGGGCATTTATTCCTGCAATAGTTGAAGAAATATTTTTTCCGTCTGTTAATTGTTTCAACGATTTTTTAACTGCGCACAACAAGATATTTTTTCCGGAAGAAAAAACTGAGTCCACAATTTCTTCTCTGTCATCAGCATTCAAATCAACTATTAAATCAAAAGATGAAAAATCAAACTGTGCAGGAAAATTTTCTACTTCTATTAATTCATGTTCAGCAGAAATCAGGGTTCTGAATTCAATTAATCTTTTTTCTTTGCCGGCAACTGCTATTTTCATTTTTTAAATTAACGGGCACAAAATAAATCATTACACATGCATCAAATAAAAAAACTCGTTTTCAAATCAGGCTTTGCTTTTTTTTGTGCGCTGATTTTTTCCTGTGATGAAAACAATCATGTTGGCAATTCGAAAAATAAAAACCAAACTTTACTCATGCAAAAATCAATTATTCAAACCGACAAAGCACCTGCGCCTATTGGTCCTTACAGTCAGGCAGTGATGGCCGGCAATCTATTATTCGTTTCCGGACAAGTAGCCATCATTCCCGCAACCGGACAAGTTTTACAAGGAGACATTACTGCTGAAACTAAACAGGTGATGGAAAATATTCATGCTATCTTAACAGAAGCAGGAATGGGTTTCGAAAACATTGTAAAGACTTCTATCTTTTTAAAAAACATGGATGACTTTGCTAAAGTAAATGAAATGTACGGCTCTAATTTCAGTGGCGATTTTCCAGCGCGTGAAACAGTTCAGGTTTCCAGATTGCCAAAAGATGTGAATGTTGAAATATCAGTTATTGCCGCGAAATAAATTTCACTTCGAACGACGAACAAGATAAACGCCGAATAAAATAATGGCTAACGCAACAAAATCAATCATCCCGATTGCTTCACCATCAGCCACTCCCCAACCGAGCGCAACCAGTGGCATAAAATAAGTAACAGTGCTTCCGAATAATGCTCCTGTTGTCTGAATCAAGTAATTATAAATGACCAAGGCAATGGAAGTTCCGAAAGCGCCAAGTATCATGCAACTGCTGAGCGAATACATAGCTCCTTCGTATTGCAGGCGTTGAGTAAAGTCGGTTGTCATTAACCAACTGAATGCAAATGGTCCCATGAAAGCCATAGCAGTTGCTGTCATTAAAATGGGATTGCATCCTTGAAGATATTTTATAATTATGTTATTACTCAGTCCGTATAAAACAGTGGCTATAATAATCAATGATGCATAAAAAATATTTGAATTGGTACCGCCTTCATTATTAAAAAGTATAAGCATAACTGAACCGCCAAAGCCAACCAGTATTCCAATAATTTTCAGGGCATTGGATTTCATTTTAAAAAAAATCATTCCTATAAATAAAACGAACAATGGAGTGAGCGCATTTAATATTCCGGCGAGTGAACTGCTTACCTGTGTTTCGGCTTCAGTAAAAAGAAAGGCAGGAATTCCGCTTCCTGTAATTCCCATCAGAATCATATAAATTATTTTTTTCTTCTCAATTTCTCTGAATCTTGCCATTAAAAACGGAAGCAAAACCAAGCATGCAGTTGTTAATCTGATTGCAGCTACCTGACCTGAAGTAAATACGAGCAATCCTTTCTTCATCAGAATAAAACTGCTTCCCCATATAAAAATCAGAATGATATAAATGAAGAGATGATAAGGCGATAGTTTTTTTGTCATTGCAACAAATATTGATAAACAAAATTGTTTATCCGAAATAGTAATTGACACGAAGAACCTTCAGTGCATAGGTCATAAAAAAAAAGAGAAGCGCCGAAGCACTTCTCTGAAAAAAACTACAAAAAACAAAACTGCTTTTTAAAAAGCAACTATTTTTCTATTTCAATTTATTGCAATACTATTTTCTTATGTAAATTCATAGTTGGTAAAACTACCTGAACCAGGTAAACTCCTTTCGAAAGAAATTCCAGATTCAGATTCATTTCGTTTTCACCAGTCATAGAATTTGCATTTTGCTTGTAAACCATTTTTCCATTCACATCAGAAACAACTATTTCGTATGGCTCACTACGATCTGTATTGAAACGCACAAGGGTTAATCCTTCTGAAGGGTTGGGATAAAAATCAATTGACGCATTTTTATTTTCTGCTTCATGTATCCCATTTACGGGTGTAACACATTCTGTTAGTTTAACAGAGCATGGATCGCCATTCAGATAAACCAGCACATTGTTTAAATCATCTTTGCAAAATTGACCGGATAAAACCGTGAAGCGGATTTTTACAAGCGGAGTATCATTCCCGAAATTTGTAATACTGAAAGAAGTGAAATAAACAGTTTGATTTCCGCTGTTGTAATTGGAGGTAACAGATAAATAACTTGCAAGTTTAAAAATGGTATCATATGTAAAATTTGTTTCATTGAATTTGAATGAAAAATCCAACGCATTAATTGTATCATTTGATAAAAAATAAACCGGAAATTCAACAAACCCGATTCCGGAATCTGTTTGCGATATATCAAAAACAACTGTGTCCTGCGCATCAATAAGGTTTATATCATTTGGTGATTGAGCAAATGAAATTAACGAAGTAAAAATTATTGCAACAATAAGTATGATCTGTTTTTTCATTTGATTTGAATTTATTTAAAAAATCCCATCCCAAATTAATTGGGATGGGATTAAAAAGATTAAAAAAATTTACTTCTGAATCACTACTTTTTTTGTTGAAACAAAGTTGTTGTTAGAAACCTGAAGCAGGTAAACGCCATTCGCAAGACTTGCAGTATTTATTTGCAGTTTCTCATTAGCAATTACATTTTCTGATTTAAACAATAGACTTCCGTTCACGCTGAACAACTGGATGGTTGCATCTTCAGTAGAAACAACATTTATCATTTCATTGGCAGGATTAGGGAAAATATTTACATTGTAATCTGAAACCGATCCATCAGTATTTATTTCCATTCCAACGCGATCACCATTCAGATAACCTTCCAATGAATTAAAATCTGATTTGGTTACTTGTCCGGTAGTATTAAAACGAACAGTTGCAATTGGTTTGCTTATTACAAACTGATCAAGACTGTATGAAGTGAATCGTAAGGTATTGTCGTTTGCATTGAAATTTGCCATTGACTCAAGGTTTTCGGTGTTATTAATAATTGAGTTAAAAGATAATTTAGTGTTGTCAAACGCAACAGCGAAATCAAGCGCATTAACTGAACCGGCTGATGTTACATAAACCGGAACATCAACAAAACCTTCACCTGAAACAGCTTTTGTTAAATCGAAAATCACTTTATCACCTTCACCTGATTTTCCTCCTGAATAAAATCCTGCACCTGCAGTTGAATAATTTCCATTCACATCTCCAATCAAAATTCCTTTATAGGTTTCTGTAATCAAAACAGTGCAATCACTTGAAGTATCAGCACTTAAATTTGGAAGCGGAAGACAAAAAGGAACAACAGGTACTCTGTTTTTATAAGCTCCAACGCCATCATCAGCAGGATAAGTAAATGATACTCTGTAATCCAAATCATTATTTAATGTGGTTAAGTCAATGAATAACCAATCTTTAGAAACCGGACCAAGAGAAGTACCATTCGCACTATAATTCCAGGCTTGTTTCATTTCAGGGTTTATCAAAACTGTTCTCTGGTTAATTTGAGAAACATCACCAGCACTGATAACACCATCCAAATTCACATCCATGGCAATTAACTGGAAAATAGAAGGAACAAATGTGGCATCATTAATCAACACTCTTCTTGAAAGAAAAGCATCGAAACCATTTACAACCGGCTGAATGCTGGTGGCTGAAGCAATGTCTTTTTTAATGGTAATGTTCTCGCCATTAGTAGTGGTGTAAGTAAAATTGCCTGTTAAATCAGGTTGACTTGCAGTTGCCGATTCGCTCGTGCAACTTGAGTTGTTACCATAAATATTTGTAATCAGGTATTGAGCCGGATTTCCGATGTTGTAAGGCATTGCTGCATTGTTCGACCAAAAACTTAGTAAGCCCACAAATGAACTGTCTTTGTAAGTATTGTACTTACCTGCATCAGCCGCTACCTGTTGTACGCCGGTGATATAACTTTCCTGCAAGGAAACAACACTGAACGCTGCAGTATCAACAGCAACAAAATTTGCTGTTTTGCTGAACTCTACACAGAAAATATTTCCTGTACCTGAGAAAAAGGTATTGGCAGGAGCATTACCATTAAAGAATAAAGAAATATTTACATTGCTGTTACCAGCATCAATGCTATTGATTACATCTACATAACCGGGGTTAATAAGATCACTTGCAACAGTTACAATTCCTGTTGGTGTTACTTTTGTTGCATCATAATTCATCACTACATCGTATCCGATTACATTGGCTACTACATCCTCAGCACTTACATACATACAGAATATACTTGGCTCGCAGGTATTAGTTGTATTTACAACTTTATATGAAAGAGCATTTGGATCAGCAAGGCTTATAGTAATAATATTTGAAGTGGTTGATGCGCCATTGTTGTCGGTCGCAACTGCTTTTAATTGGCGGAAGCCAAATGGAGCAGCACTTGTCCAACCGAAACTAAATGGAGTTGCATTATCAATACCAACTGAAACATTGTCAACAAAAAATTCAACCTGTGCAACTGTACCATCAGCATCATTTGCAGTAGAAGTCATATTTACAACTGCAGGAGCAACAAACGATGCGCCGTTTGATGGTGATGTAAGTGAAACTGTCGGAACAATATTGTTTCCAACGATTACAGTAACAATAGATGAAGTAGTTTGACCACTACTATTGTCAGTTGCTCTTGCTTTTAATTGGTGAGTTCCAACAACAGCAGTCCAGTTAAAAGAGTATGGAGAAGTATTATCACTTCCAACCACAACATTGTCAACTAAGAATTCAACATTGGTAATTGTTCCGTCAGCATCACTTGCTGATGCATCAATGGTAACTGTA